>JAGWUU010000286.1 GCA_028868335.1 Sphingomonadales bacterium
CTGATGCCGTTCCGCAAGGCGATCTACCACGCGATGATGGGCGAGAACCTCACCGGCAGGCAGGCCGCCGAACAGGGCCTGGTTACCGAAAGCGTACCCGCCGACCGGCTCCGGCAACGCGTGACCGACATTGCCCAAGCGTTGCTCAAGAAGGACCAGAATGCGTTGCGCGCCACCAAATGGGCGATGCGACGGGTCACGGAAATGAGCTTCGACAATGCGATGGACTACCTGATCCGTACCCAGGAAGCGCTCAACGGCATGGGCGGGCTCGAGGCGCGGAAGGAAGCGACCCGTCAGTTCCTCGATGAGAAGACCTTCAAGCCGGGGCTCGGGGCGTTCGATACCTCGCGGATCGGCAGTTAGCCTGCGGGGGTGAGCGGAGGGACAATGATACCGCCCGATCACGCGATGATTTCGCGCCTATTGCGTCCACGTTCGGTGGCGGTGATCGGCGCGAGCGACAAGCCCGGTGCGTTGGGCGCCGCGGTGTTGGGCAACCTTGATCGCAGTGGATTCGCCGGAGCGGTTCATCCGATCAATCCCAATCGCGAAACGATCGGAACGCGGGCCTGCCTGCCATCGGTAGAGGCGTTGCCGGAAGGTGTCGACGTGGCTGTGCTGGCGATCCCGCGCGCCGCCGTGGTCGATACGGTCCGTGGACTGGCCGCGCGCAAGGCAGGCGCTGCCGTGATCTTCTCGGCCGGCTTTGCCGAAGATGGAGCAGAGGGCGCCGCCGAGCAGATGGAGATTGCCCGGATCGCGGCAGAGGCGGGCATGGTGATCGAGGGACCGAATTGCCTCGGCATGGTCAACCACGTCGATGGCGTTCCCCTGACCTTCGTGGAGACGCAAATCGTCGCGCCTGCGGGCCGCCGCGCGATCGGCGTCGTTTCGCAGTCCGGGGCCATGGCGGCGGTGTTATGTACCACCTTGCTCGCGCGCGACCTGGCGTTGAGCTACTCGATCTCGACCGGCAACGAGGCGGCGAGCGGGGTGGAAGACTATGTCGACTGGCTGATCGACGAACCGAACACCCACGCCATTGCCATGATTGTCGAACAGTTCCGCAACCCCAAGCGCTTTCTCGCGGCGGCGATCCGGGCGCGGACGGCTGGCAAGCAGATCATCCTGCTGCACCCCGGCAAATCGGGCGCGGCGCGGGAATCGGCGGCCACCCATACCGGGGCCATGGCGGGCGATTACAGATTGATGCGGGCCAAGGTCGAACGGGTCGGCGTGATCTTTGCCGAAACGCTGGAGGAACTGGGCGACATCACCGAGATCGTGGTGCGGTGCAACCCACTGGTCTTGCCTGAAGTGGCCGTGCTGGGCGAATCCGGTGCATTCAAGGCGTTGTCGCTCGATCTGGCCGAGCAGCTTGGCCTGCCCCTTGCGGTGCTGGGTGACGCCGATTCGCCCGCGCTGCGCGCCGCGCTGCCGCCATTCGTACCCGTCAGCAACCCGCTCGACATCACCGCGCAGGGCCTCAGCCAACCGGAGATCTACACCAACACGCTTCGCGCGCTGCTTGATGATGGCCGTGTCGGGGGCATCGTTGCGGGCATCATCCAGGGCGATCCGGTAACGTCGCGGATCAAGGTTCCTGCGATCCTGGCTGCGCTTGAGGGAAGGGAGGCAACCAAGCCGCTGATCTTCGCGGGGCTTGATGAAGGCGCGGCCATTCCGTCGGGCCATGTCGCGGAACTGCGGGCGAAGGGCGTGCCATGGTTCCCGAGCAGCGAACGGGCCTTGCGCGCAATGGCGCGGATCGGCCAGCTTGCCAGGCGCGATCTAGCCGACAGGACACCGACTTCCATACCGGTCGCGGGCCTTGCCGAACAAGCCGGTGTGGTGCCTGAATACCGCGCCAAGCAGGTCCTCGCGCCGCTCGGCGTTCCTTTTCCCGTCGGCCGGTTTGCGGCTTCGTTTGCGGAGGCCGTGGCGGCTGCCGATGCGGTTGGCTACCCGGTTGCGATGAAGGCCCAGGCCGCCGCGCTTGGCCACAAGAGCGACGCTGGCGGGGTAATCCTCAACCTGGTCAGCGCCGCAGCCGTGCGCGAGGCCTGGGCGCGCCTTCACGCCAACGTTGCTGCCCACGACGAGACGATCGTTCTCGACGGCGTGCTGATCGAGGCGATGGGCAGGCCGGGCGTCGAGATGATAGTCGGCGCGCGCAACGATCCTGAATGGGGCGCAGTGGTTCTCGCCGGTTTCGGTGGCGTGAGCGCGGAAATCCTCCAAGACGTTTGCCTGTTCACCCCCGACCTTGGCGAAGAGGCGATTGTCGACGGTCTGATGGGGCTGAGGCAGGCTCCGCTGCTATGTGGATTCCGAGGCGCACCGGCGCTCGACGTTGCCGCGCTTGCCGGGATCATCCGGCGCGTGTCGGCGATCTTGCTGAGCGAGCCGCGGATTGCGGAACTCGATCTCAACCCGGTCATCCTCTATCCGCGGGGCGAGGGGGTGGTGGCGCTTGACGCCCTGATGCTGCTTGCGAAAAACGGGGCAAGCGGTCCGGTCGGTTGAATCGGCGCGGCGGAGGGAGAGCGAATAATGGCACACGACGACCCGCGCGCAATGCTGGCGCAGGCTCCGATGACCGGTCGCCAGGTGCTGGCGATCGCCTTGTGCGTCGCGCTCAATGCACTCGACGGGTTCGATGTCCTGTCGATCAGTTTTGCCTCTCCGGGGATCGCGCGGGAATGGGGGATCGACAAGGCCGCGCTGGGCGTGGTCCTCTCGATGGAACTCATCGGCATGGCGCTTGGCTCGGTGCTGCTCGGCCAGGTCGCGGACCGATGGGGGCGACGCAAGACCACATTGGCGTGCCTCGCGGTCATGGCGTTGGGCATGCTCAGCACATCGCAGGTCATGTCGATCGGCGCGCTGACAATTACGCGTCTGGTGACCGGCCTTGGTATCGGCGGGATGCTGGCGACCACCAATGCGCTGGTCGCGGAATATGCAAACGACAAGTGGCGCGGCGCCATGGTGGCGGTCATGGCCGCTGGCTATCCGATGGGCGCGATTGCCGGTGGCGCGATCGCCACTTCCCTGCTTGCGACGGGCGGCTGGCGCGATGTATTCCTGTTAGGAGCAGGCATGTCGGCCGCACTCTTGCCCCTGGTGCCGTTCCTTCTCCCCGAACCGATCGGCGTTTTGCTGCATAACCGTGGCGGTGATACCCTGGCCAAGGTCAACCGCAGCCTGAAGGCATTGGGCCACGATCCGATTGAAACGCTGCCCCCGGTCGAACCCGACACGCGGCGGTCGCGGGTTTCCCAACTGTTTTCGCACGGCACGGCCCCGGTTACCGTTCTGCTCACCCTTGCCTATTTCCTTCACATCATGACTTTCTACTTCGTCTTGAAGTGGGTGCCGAAGATCGTTGTGGACATGGTGGTCTGAGCCCCGACGTTCCTCCACCTACGAGTAGAGCCTTGGGCCGTTTTGATGCCCATGCTTGGGCGTGA
>JAGWUU010000287.1 GCA_028868335.1 Sphingomonadales bacterium
AGCCAGATGGCGAACAGCGCCAGCAGCCCCAGCAGCCCCAGCGTCACCGCACCGACCCAGACGTGATTGGCCCTCGTTTCCATGCCGGTTGTCCTTATCGGTCCTGTTCTTCGGGCGCCAACGGCGCATCGGTCTCATCATCGTTCTCGGGAGCAGCAGCCCCCTTGGCTTCCAGCGCCGCGCGCCCGCGCGGGCCGTTGAAGTATTCCTGTATCCACGGGTGGTCGCTTTTCAGCAGCTCCGCGATCGTCCCCACCGCGATTACCTTCCTGTCCGCCAGCACCGCCACCCGGTCGCAGATCGCGTGCAGCGTATCGAGGTCGTGGGTGATCAGGAACACCGTCAGCCCCAGCGTTTCCTTGAGCCCGAGAATCAGCCGGTCGAATGCCGCCGCGCTGATCGGATCGAGCCCGGCGGTCGGTTCGTCGAGAAACAAAAGCTCGGGATCAAGCGCCAGCGCGCGAGCAAGGCCGGCGCGCTTCCTCATCCCTCCCGACAGCTCCGAAGGGAATTTGGCCGCGGCCTCGGCAGGAAGGCCCGAGAGCACAACCTTGAAGCGCGCAATATCATGGCGCAGTCCGTCATCGAGTTCGGGGTAGAATTCCTTGAGCGGCACCTCGACGTTTTCGGCAACGGTAAGGGTCGAAAACAAGGCACCACCCTGGAACAGCACGCCCCAGCGGCTGCGGATGTCAATGTCGTCATCGTCGCGCGCGGCGGTGATATCGTCACCAAGCACGGTGATGTGCCCGGCCTCGGGTATCTGGAGCCCGATGATCGAGCGCATCAGCACGGACTTGCCGGTGCCCGATCCGCCAACCACGCCAAGAATCTCGCCGCGCCGGACCTTGAGCGAAAGATGGTCATGCACCACCTGGTCGCCGAAGGCATTGCGCAGCCCTTCGACGACGATCGGAAAATCGCCGTTGTCCTCAGCGCGAGCTTCGCCGCGCGATCCTCTTCCCCGACGCAGGATCATCCCCAGCCCACCTCGGTAAAGAACACGGCAAAGAAGGCGTCGAGCACGATCACCGCGAAGATTGCCTGAACCACCGCGAGCGTGGTGCGCAGCCCAACCTCCTCGGAATTCCCTTCAACCTGCATGCCCTGATAGCAGCCTGCCAGCGCGACGATCGCGCCGAATACCGGCGCCTTGACCAGTCCGACCCAGACATCGCGCAATGGCACGACTTCCTGTATTCGGCTGAGGAAGGTCATGAACGGGATTTCCAGAGTCAGGGTCGAAATCGTCGCCCCGCCAAGAACCGCGCAGAGCGAGGCATAGAAGCCCAGCAACAGCATCATGAAGGTGCAGGCCAGCACCCTGGGAATGACCAGCGCCTCGATCGGGGAGACGCCGATGGTGCGCATCGCATCCACTTCCTCGGTCAGCTTCATCGTTCCGAGTTGCGCCGCGAAGGCCGACCCCGACCGCCCTGCGACCATGATCGCCGTCATCAGCACCCCCAGTTCACGGAACGACAATCGCCCGGTGAGGTTGATCGTATAGATCTCGGCGCCAAACTGCTTGAGCTGCACTGCTCCTTGCTGGGCAATGACGATCCCGACCAGAAAGCTCATCAATCCGATGATCCCCAGAGCCGAAACCCCGACCAGTTCCATCTGCCGGATCAAAGCCTTGCTGCGGAAGCGCGAGGGATGGACGATCAGTTCCCCCATCGCCACCAGCATCGCCCCAACGAAACCGAGAAAGGCGACTGTTCCGGTTCCGGTTCCCTGAACATAGTCACCGATCGCGCCGAGGACACGCTGGAATACGGAGAGGCGCGGCGCGCTGACCGCCGCTTCGTCATCAGCCTTGTCGACGGCGCTGATCAGCCGCAGGGCCTGCTCGCTCGCCCCGACGATCCGTGCGCCGTGCGAACGGGCCAGTCGCCAGGCGATCCACGCACCGACCGTATCGATCGCCGTTATTTCTCCGAGATCGACTATGGCGACGGGCCCTTCCAACCCGTGCAACCCCGCATCAAGCCGCGACACCGAGGACACCACCAGCGGCCCGCGGATCGCCACCGTGGTCGCCCCGTCGGCTCCGGTGGTGCTGGTGAAGTCGCTCCATTCGCGCATTGGCGCAGCTTGTGGGCGAAAATCCGCGCGCCGACAAGCTTGCCAGTGCGCCGACCCGCTGGCAAAGCGCCCGCAGCATGACTGAAACCGCACTCGACAAGACTTTCGACCCCGCCGCGATCGAAGCGAAGTGGTACGAACATTGGGAAACCAACGGCCTGTTTCGCCCGGAGCGACCGGACGCGACGCCGTTCACGATCGTCAACCCGCCGCCCAATGTCACCGGCTCACTCCACATCGGCCACGCGCTCGACAATACCCTGCAGGACGTGGTGATCCGGTACGAGCGGCTGCGCGGCAAGGACGCCCTGTGGGTGGTCGGCACCGATCACGCGGGCATCGCCACGCAAATGGTGGTCGAACGCCAGCTTGAGGCGAAGCAGGACAAGCGCGCCAACTACACCCGCGAACAGTTCATCGAAAAGGTCTGGGAGTGGAAGGCCGAAAGCGGCGGGACGATCACCGGCCAGCTCCGCCGCCTGGGTTGCTCGATGGACTGGAGCCGCGAGCAGTTCACCATGGACCCGCATTTCACCAGGGCGGTGGTGAAGGTGTTTGTCGATCTCTACAACCAGGGGCTGATCTATCGCGACAAGCGGCTGGTCAACTGGGACCCCCGGCTCAAGACCGCAATCTCAGACCTTGAAGTCGAAACACGCGAGATCAAGGGCAATTTCTGGCGCTTCTCCTATCCCTTCGCCGACGGCAGCGGCGCGGTGGAAGTGGCGACCACCCGGCCCGAAACCATGCTCGCCGATATGGCCGTGGCGGTGAACCCCGACGATCCGCGCTACAAGGACGCGATCGGCAAGGACATTCGCCAGCCGATTACCGGGCGCCTGTTCAAGGTGGTGGCCGATGGCCACGCCGATCCCGAACTTGGCAGCGGCGTGGTCAAGATTACCCCGGGGCATGACTTCAACGACTTCGAAGTGGGCAAGCGCGCCGGAATCAAGCCCGCCGAGATGCTCAACATGTTCGACGCAGAGGCCCATGTGGTGCAGACCGCTGACGGCCTGGTGCCCGACGAGTTCCTCGGCATGGAACGCTTCGCCGCGCGCAAGCTGGTGGTGCAGCGGATGAAGGAACAGGGCTTCCTCATCGCGCACGTCGACAAGGACGGCAACGAACACGACGCCGAACCGCGCACGATCCAGACCCCGTTCGGCGACCGTGGCGGAGTTGAGATCGAACCCTGGCTGACCGACCAGTGGTACGCCGACGCCGCGACCCTGGCCAAGCCGGCGATCGAAGCGGTGAAAAGCGGCGCGATCGAAATCGTGCCCAAGAGCTGGGAAAAGACCTTCTTCAACTGGATGGAAAACATCCAGCCGTGGTGCGTCTCGCGCCAGCTGTGGTGGGGCCACCGCATCCCGGC
>JAGWUU010000031.1 GCA_028868335.1 Sphingomonadales bacterium
TGAAAGCCCGTCGATGATGATGTTCGAGATGAAGTTGGCGCGGTCGCGTTCCAGTTCATCAAGCTCCAGGTCTTCGAGCCAGCTCTTCATCCCCTTCTGGATCGCCAGGTAGTATTGGGCGCCGGCGCGAAAGAACGGGTTGTAGCGCCAGGCCGGATCCATGAAGCGCTTGTCTTTCGGATTGGGCGCAAGCTCTGACTTGCCGGTGACGATCTTCACCAGATCCTCGTTGAAGTTCTGCATGTGGCGGAAGGTCCGCGCCGGGTCGGTCGTCGTCTCGCGCAGCAGCAATGCCACGGCGGCGACGAAATCCTCCCTCGCCAGTCCGACCAGGGGGCCGAGGGCGGTGGTCGATTGGGCCGCCTCGCTTTCCAGCGGTGAATTGCCCTTGGCCATCCTGTCCTCCCTTCAGTGGTCTGTAGGTATTGGAGAATGCACACCGTCCGCGGTCAAGGCAAGCGAGCTTCACATCCTTCCAACATGCCCGGCGTTCTGCGGCTTGCAATGGTAAATTTAACCGAATTTCAAAGCCTACGCGGCAAGATGACCGCCATGTCCGCCCAACCCGCGAGACGAGGAACGCCCGAAACCACTGCGCCCGCGTTGCGTGGAGGGGAAACTGTGTCCTCCAGAAACACGCGCTTGCGGGCGGCTGAGACGGCGACCGATCACGTCGCGACGGTCGAGAGGAAGCGCCGTCCCGCATCGCGCTGGGACAGCTCGCGCGGATTGATCGAGCCGAACTGGTATCTGATGGGGCCGGCCATTGCGGCGGCAGCGGCGCTAAACGCCATCTCGACAGTCACCCTGCCGCGATTGAGTACCATAGCGCTGCTCGTCATCGCGGTTGGCATTGCGGCGGCGACCCCGCTGGCGGTCAAGGCGGAGCAGCAGATCGTCGAGCGGCGTCCGCTTCGCTATGCCCTTTCAGCCTTGATGATCGCCTTGCCGATGATGCTGTTTGGTCTCGCGATCGCCCGGTGGACCCAATACAGGAACCTTGAATGGAAAGACTCCATAGGAATCCTGATTATTGTCAGCTCGTTGGCCTGTATTATTCAGAACCGACGAGTAACCGGAATCGTCTGGGCGATCGTTGCGCTGTGGCTCGGCGTCACGCTGATCGCTCAATCGAGCGGGGCCTATATCTCGCTGGCGATCGGGGCCGCCCTGGGCATATTCACGGCAGTACGACATGCCGAGATCGACGCCGAGAAGGCGCGTACGAAGCGCGAGAAGGATCGGACTCAGACGCGGGCCGAGGAAATCCTCAAGGACTATGAGCAGACCGGGCAGGGCTGGTTTTGGGAAACCGACCGCCGTGGCGCCATCGTCTATGTTTCCCCGACCGTCAGTCAGACCTTGCATCGCGATTCACGGGAACTCGCCGGTCGGCCATTTTCGGAGTTGTTCGAGACGGACGGGCAGGAAAGCGAACGCACGCTGACCTTTCACCTGACCGCCCGCTCAGCATTCGCCGATCTGGCTTTGCGCGCCGCGATCAGCCACGAGGAGCGTTGGTGGTCGCTAAGCGGACGCCCGATGTACGATGGCTTCGGCAATTTCATGGGCTTTCGCGGTTCGGGCAGCGATCTGACCGAAAAGCGACGGTCAGAGGAGCATGCTTCCCGCCTTGCGCATTATGATTCGCTCACCGGCCTCGCGAACCGCCTGCAAATGTCGCAGACGCTCGAGAAGATCCTCAACGCGCCAAATATGGACCATCGCGCCTGCGCGGTGTTCCTGCTGGATCTTGACCGGTTCAAGCAGGTCAACGACACCATGGGCCACCCGGCTGGCGACAACCTGCTGACCCAGGTTGCAGCCCGGCTTGAGCGTTCGGTTGGTCAGTTCGGGCGCGTCGGACGCCTTGGTGGGGACGAGTTCCAGGTTATCCTGGCCGGCTTTCACCAGCGCGACGATCTTGCGCAACTGGCGCGGCGGATCATCCACGATCTGTCCGAACCCTATTCCATCGAAGGGCACCGCGTCGTGATCGGGGCGTCGGTGGGGATCGCCACATCTCCGGAGGACGGGGTCACGTCCGAAGCGATTATCCGCAACGCCGACCTTGCACTCTATGCCGCCAAGGATGGCGGGCGGGGGCGCCATCACTTCTACGCCGCTGATCTCCACAGCGATGCCGAGGAACGCCGTCAGCTTGAACAGGACCTGCGTGACGCGCTGGCTCAAAACGGGCTTGAATTGTACTACCAGCCGGTCGTTCATACCTCGACGGAGCGGATTACCGGCTTTGAGGCGCTGCTGCGCTGGAACCACCCGCTGCGTGGGCCGATGTCGCCAGCGAAATTCATCCCGATCGCCGAGGATTCCGGTCTCATCACCCAGATCGGCGAGTGGGCGCTGCGGACGGCCTGCCGCGATCTGGCGAACTGGCCTGAAACGGTGCGGGTGGCGGTCAACGTCTCGCCGCTGCAATTCGCCAATCCGGGCCTCCCCGCTGTGATCACCAACGCGCTCGCCGCCTCGCAAGTCGATCCGGCGCGGCTTGAGCTGGAGATCACCGAGAGCGTGTTCCTGAACGATGACGAGGGCACCGACGCCATGTTCGCGGCGCTCAAGCGCGTGGGCGTACGTCTTGCGCTCGATGATTTCGGCACCGGCTATTCTTCGCTTGGCTATCTGAAGAAGGCGCCGTTCGACAAGATCAAGATCGACCAGAGTTTCGTCCGCGGGGCGACGATCATCGGAAGCCGCAACGGAGCGATCATTGCCTCGATCGTCAGTCTGGCCGAAGCGCTGGGCATGGAAACCACGGCAGAGGGCGTCGAAACGCTCGACGAACTCGATCTCGTCCGGATGCTCGGTTGCAGCCACGTCCAGGGTTATATCTATGAAAAGCCCCTGAGCCTTGCCCAGGCGACCGAAAAGCTGAGGGTTGGCACAACCGCGATTGCCAAGGGACCGCGCGCGGCGCGTGCGGTGCGCCACACCATGCTGCGCAAGGTGCTGCTCGACCACGGCGGACAGGCCTATCACGGCACGATCCGGAACATTTCGTCGACCGGTGCGTTGGTTGAAGGACTTTGGAACGTGCCACCCGGGACGATCTTCAGGATCATGGTGGCTGAAGGGCATGTGGTGACCGCGACAGCGCGCTGGTGCCAGGAGGATCGTATGGGCGTGGAATTCTCGGTTCCGCTTACGCTTGACCAGGGTGGCCGGATCGCCATCCTGGCACCGGGCGGAAGCTCCCCGCGCGAACGCCCGCAATTGATCAGAAACGCTTGAAGATATTGGTATCGGGCACGCAAATGTTAGCCAATTCGAAACCATGTTTGTCTAGGACTGCGCAGAATGTCGTAGTGCCAGAAAATACACCGCGCAGAGGACAATGACAGATTCGGGTGATTCCACGTTTGGTCGCTTCAAGAACCTGCTCGGTGCAGGCAGGAGCGGCGTGCGCGCGGGACCCGTACTGAGCAACGAGGAAATGCAGCAGGCCGTGCTGCTGATGCGCGACTATGAGGAGTCGGGCATCGGCTGGTTCTGGTCGAGCGATCGTGACGGCAAACTCACCTACATTTCCGATGTCGCCGCCCAAAAGATTGGCCGGACACGCAATGAACTGATCGGCCAGCCGGTGCAGGCCCTGTTCGTCCTCGAACGAGACGAGGATGACAGCGCGCAGCGGACGCTTCCGCTGATCTTCAGTGCGCGCAAGACATTCTCCGACCTTCAGGTTCGCGCGGCGTCCGAAAGCGCCGCAGTGTGGTGGTCGATTTCGGGTCGTCCTCAAATGTCGGCGGACGGGTCGTTCATCGGCTACCGGGGCAACGGGGTCGACATAACCGCGATCCGCCAGAGCCAGAAGGACGCCTCGCGTCTCGCCCAGTACGATTCGCTCACGAGCCTGGCGAACCGTCACCGCATGGGCAAACGGCTCGGCGCGACCTTGACGGCGTACAAGGCGGCGAAGCGCAGTTGCGCGATAATGATGCTCGACCTCGACCGCTTCAAGCAGGTCAACGATACGCTTGGCCACCCGGCCGGTGACGAGCTGCTCAAACAGGTTGCCCAACGTCTGCAGCGCGTTGTCGCGGAAAAGGGTTGTGAAATCGGGCGCCTCGGCGGCGACGAGTTTCAGATCATGCTGCCCGACATGGACGATCGCGGCCGACTTGGTGAAGTCGCCAAGACGATCATCACCATGCTGTCGCAGCCCTATCAGATCGAGGGTAGCCGGTGTGTGATCGGCGCTTCGGTCGGTATCGCGATCGCGCCTTACGATGGGGTGACGTCCGAGGAACTGGTGCGTTCGGCCGACCTCGCGCTCTATGCTTCGAAAGGGGGAGGGCGGGGCCAGTTCCGTTTCTATTCGAGCGATCTTCACAGCGAGGCGGAGCGCCGTCGGCAAATCGAGGAAGACCTGCGCGACGCTCTCGCAAATGACCAGATGCGGGTCGCCTATCAGCCAATCGTCGATACCAAGACGAACAAGGTGGTTACGCTGGAAGCCTTCAGCCGCTGGGAACACCCGGATCTGGGCGATGTTTCGCCGGGCGTATTCATTCCGATTGCAGAGGAAGCGAACCTGATCGGAGCGCTGGGCGATTGGGTACTCAAGCAGTCCTGCGTCGACGCGGCGCAGCTCCCCGGCAACGTCCGGATCGCGGTCAATGTCTCGGCGGCGCAATTCGCCAATCCGGGGTTCTCATCGGTTGTCGCACAGGCGCTCGCGCATTCGGGACTGCCGCCGGAACGACTCGAACTGGAACTTACCGAATCGATCTTCCTGGGCGATCAGGCCGCCACCGATGACATGTTTACCCAGCTCAAGATGCTGGGCGTGCGGCTGGCGCTGGACGATTTCGGCACAGGCTATTCCTCGCTCAGCTATCTGCAGCATGCCCCGTTCGACAAGATCAAGATCGACAAGGCGTTCATCCAGGGCGTGACGGAGGAGGGCAATCGCAACGCCGCGATCATCGCCTCGATCGTCAGCCTCGCCGAAGCGCTGAAGATGGACACCACCGCGGAAGGCATCGAGGCGCACGACGAACTCGACGAAATGCGCCGCCTGCGGGTGAGTCAGATACAGGGCTTCATTTATGCTTCCGCGCTTCCCTTCGATGACGTCTGCGAAGCCATGTTCAGTGGTGACTGGATCATCGAGCCCGATGGCCCGAGCAAGTACCGCCCCGAACGTCGCACCGTGCTGCGCAAGGTTGGCCTGATCCACGAAGATCACCGCTACGACGTGACCATGCGCAATCTGTCGCGCAGCGGCTGCATGGTTGAAGGCCTGGTCGATGTGCCGATCGGCACGCAATTCGTCGTGGATTTCGGTGAAGGCCAAATGGCGGTTGCCGTAGTGCGCCGTTCGGCCGCGGCGATGCAGGGACTCGAATTCGAAAACCACTTGGTCGATGATGGCGCCGGTGGCCTGTGTACTCGCCATCGCATATCGCCATACGTTCTGGCGCAAGCGGGAATGCCGCTCGCGGCCTTGCCGCCTGGGCAGTATCCGATGCAACTGATGCAGCAACCGGGCGCGGCGATCACACTGCCCAAGTTCGGGCAGATCGATCCAAAGCACAAGCCGGTCAAGGTCGCCTGACAGGCGAAGGGCTGACAGCGGCGAGGAGTGCAGCTAAGGGCCCACGGTGCAAACACGCCGCCCTTGCTGCAAAAGAAGCCCATGACCGACCTGTCCCGTATCCGCAACTTCAGCATCATTGCCCATATCGACCACGGCAAGTCCACGCTGGCCGACCGCCTGATCCAGTTCACCGGCGGCTTGACCGAGCGCGAGATGAGCGCGCAAGTGCTTGATAGCATGGACATCGAGAAAGAGCGCGGGATCACCATCAAGGCCCAGACGGTCCGCCTCAAATACACCGCGCAGGACGGGCTCGACTACGAGCTCAACTTGATGGACACCCCCGGCCACGTCGACTTCGCCTACGAGGTCAGCCGCAGCCTGGCGGCCTGCGAGGGCGCGTTGCTGGTCGTCGATGCCGCGCAAGGGGTCGAGGCCCAGACGCTGGCCAACGTCTATCAATCGATCGAGCACGATCACGAAATCGTCCCCGTGATCAACAAGATCGACCTCCCCGCCGCCGAACCGGACAAGGTCAAGGCAGAGATCGAGGAGATCATTGGCCTCGACGCCAGCCAGGCCGTGCTCACCAGCGCCAAATCGGGCATCGGCATCGCCGAGGTGCTCGAAGCCGTGGTCCAGCGCATCCCGCCGCCAAAGGGCGATGCCAATGCCCCGCTCAAGGCCATGCTGGTCGACAGCTGGTACGATCCCTACCTCGGCGTGGTGATCCTCGTGCGGGTGATCGACGGGGTCATCCGCAAGGGCCTCCAGGTCAAGTTCATGGCCGGGGGCACCGAACACCTGATCGACCGGGTCGGCTGCATGACCCCGAAGATCGAAACCTTGAGCGAGCTTGGCCCGGGCGAGATCGGCTTCATCACCGCCCAGATCAAGGAGGTCGCCCAGGCCAAGGTCGGCGACACGATCACCACGGTCAAGACCGGGGCGAGCGCGCCGCTGCCCGGCTTCAAGGAAGTCCAGCCGGTGGTGTTCTGCGGCCTGTTCCCGGTTGATGCGGCGGACTTTGAAAAACTGCGCGAATCGATCGCCAGGCTGCGCCTCAACGACGCCAGCTTCAGCTTCGAGATGGAATCGAGCGCCGCACTGGGTTTCGGCTTCCGGTGCGGGTTCCTCGGCCTGCTGCATCTCGAGATCATCCAGGAACGGCTGACCCGCGAATACGACCTCGACCTCATCACCACCGCGCCCTCGGTGGTTTATCGCATCGAGTTGCGCGCCAGCCGCACAGATGATGCCCGCGAAATCCTGCTTCACAATCCCGCCGACTACCCCGATCCCAGCCGGATCGAACAGATCGAGGAACCGTGGATCAAGGCGGTGATCTACACGCCGGACGAATACCTCGGCTCGATCCTCAAGCTGTGCCAGGACCGGCGCGGGATCCAGACCAACCTTACCTACGTCGGCGGCCGCGCGCAGGTGACCTATGAACTGCCGCTCAACGAAGTGGTGTTCGATTTCTATGACCGCCTGAAATCGATCAGCCGCGGCTACGCCAGCTTCGACTACGAACAGATCGGCCTGCGCGAAGGCGATCTCGTAAAGATGAGCATCCTGGTCAACAACGAGCCGGTCGATGCGCTGTCGATGATCGTCCACCGCAGCGCCGCCGAAGAACGCGGCCGCCACATGTGCGAACGGCTGAAAGACCTGATCCCCCGCCACCTGTTCAAGATCCCGATCCAGGCGGCGATCGGCGGCAAGGTTGTGGCGCGCGAGACGATCAGCGCGATGCGCAAGGACGTCACCGCCAAGTGCTATGGCGGTGACATCACCCGCAAGAAAAAGCTGCTGGAAAAGCAGAAGAAGGGCAAGGCCCGGATGCGCGAATACGGCAACGTCCAGATCCCCCAGGAAGCCTTCATCGCCGCGCTGCGGATGGGCGAGGAATAGTTCCGCTGGTCCGTCAGGCGGCGCGAGCTGTACGTTCTGGAGCGGCCGGAGCCTGGATCACGCAGTTGCGGCCGCCATCCTTGGCGGCATAGAGCGCGGTATCGGCGCGTTGGTACAAGCGTCGCCATGAATCTTCACCGTCCACGACACCCTCCGCGATGCCGATGCTTACGGTGACCTGGGCGCCGTGCGGCATCGGTGCGTTGCGGATGTCGGCCAGCACGCCCAGAGCGATCGCTTCCGGCAGGTCGTCGGCCAGGCCAAGGATCGCGAATTCCTCACCGCCTATTCGGGCGACGCTGCCCATGATTTCGGCTCGCATCGCCATGCGCTCGGCAACTTCGCACAACACCTGATCGCCAACGTCATGTCCATGCATGTCGTTGATGAGCTTGAAGTGATCTATATCGACCAGCAACAGCCTGAGCGGCGCACCGTCGCCCATGAGCAGCGCGTTGTCGATCAGCGCACGCCGGTTGAGCAACCCGGTCAGCGGGTCCGAGCAGGCCAGGTCGCTTGCCCTTCGGCGGGCGTTGAGCAGGTCGATGACCCGGCTCTGATTGGCATCGATCATATGCATCTGGAAAGTTGCTGCGATCACCAGGCTGATCGCCACCGCAAAATCCATCCGATTGCCAGACGTCAGCAACAGGAAAAGCATCGGGGTCAGGTCGATCGCGATGTTGGCAAGCGCCGCTATTCGCACGCTGGCCAGGCAATAGGCGGTTGAGAATGCGCCAAGGGCAATGATGACCGGGTAGTATATCCGCTCGGAAGGAGGCGCACCCAGCCAGGAAAGGACGCACCAGGTGCTGCACACGACTGCGATGAAGGAGGAACTGATCGTCGCCCCGCGCATGAAGCGCATCGATCGACGCGGGCTGTGGGCCAATCGAAGGTCGCGACCCAGGCTCAGAAAGCCGGCGAAGCAGAGCAGCGCGACGATGAATGGCGCGCCCAGCCTGATCCATGCATTCGCGCCCGGCGCGGCAGCCAGCGCCGCTGCGGGCGCGATGATGGTCAGGGCAAGGAATAACAGGCGAGATTGGCTTTGCAGTTGAACAGCGGAAAGAATCGCAAATTCGCCCCGGATTTCTTCGGGAATATCGGGCGCCAGAAATGCGCGGATTTTGTGTAGTCCCCCGGTCACGCCTTTCAAATAACAATGAGAATTGAAACATTAGTTAAGGGGAATTCGCTGCGGAAGACGAATTCTGCGCCGGTGGCGAAGGGAATTTTCCGTTGACCGTATTTGGGGCTGGATCGGTGGCTGTCGACCAGCCGCAAAGGCCTGAACCTTGCCGCCCCACCTGCCCGTTCCTATTGCCAAGCGCGGTGCCTACCAGCATCCACATCTAAAGGCGCGACCCGGCGAATCTGCACACTGCGGCGCGCGGGCGAGGCGATATGACAGAACCCTTCGGCGCTCCTAAAAGCCGGGGCGTCGATGGGCGAACGCGGCTGTGGATGGTTGCAACGAACTTCACTTGGCGTTCAGCAAGGCTCTGTCTATAGGCATGGCCCATGATCGCCCGTGACCCTGCCCGTTCGCCGTTCAAGCTCGCTGTTCTTGCCCTTGCCGGGAGCGCCATGGTGCTCACTGCGGGTTGTGCCGGGCGGGGGGGCAAGGCGCGTGATACCGCCTTCGTGGCGCGCGATGTCGACACGCTCTATGCCGCAGCCAAGGACAAGCTTGATCGTGGCGACACCAAGGTTGCCGCGGCCCTGTTCGACGAGGTGGAGCGTCAGCACCCCTATTCACCCTGGGCCCGCCGCGCGCAGTTGATGAGCGCGTTTTCGTATTACGCGGCGCGCGACTACACCAAGTCGATCCAGGCGGCGCAGCGGTTTCTCTCGATCCATCCCGGCAACCGCGATGCGCCCTACGCCTACTACCTGATCGCGCTGTGCTACTATGAGCAGATCAGCGATGTCGCGCGCGACCAGAAGGATACGCTGCAGGCCAAGGACGCGCTGACCGAGGTGATCCGCCGCTATCCCGCAACCCGCTATGCCGACGATGCGAAGCTGAAGCTTGATCTCGTCAATGACCACCTCGCCGGCAAGGAGATGGACATCGGACGGTTCTATGAGCGGTCGGGCAAGTGGCTTGCGGCCTCGTTGCGGTTCCGCAACGTGATCGACACGTACCAGACAACCAGCCACACCCCCGAGGCGCTGTTCAGACTCGTCGAGACCAATCTCGCCATGGGCATCCCCGACGAAGCGCAGAAGGCCGCAGCGGTGCTTGGCGCGAATTATCCGGGCAGCGAGTGGTACAAGAAGGCGTACAACCTGATGAACAAGTACGCGCCGGGCACCAAGTCGGCCTGATCACCTTTCCCGATCGCGGGCTGAACGTCGGGCTGTCGCCAGAGCGCGCCTTGGTCGCCGTGCCGAAATGGTTTCGCCCCAGCGGATAGGCCGTTCACCTGTGCATGGCTGGGTGACGCACGGCCAAAACGGGCTATTTCAACTCATGCAGTTGACTTTCAGTGCGGCGAAGCGCTGATAGCGGTTCATCCATGCTCTCGCAGAAAACCCGCTACACAATCCGCGCGCTTCAGCACCTGGCCGACACCTGGCGGCAAGGGCCTGTTCGGCTCGACATGATTGCCGAAGCGCAGAATATCCCGCGCAAGTTCCTGACCGTGATCCTCTCGGAAATGGTGCGCGAAGGATTGGTCATCTCGCATCGCGGGCGTGACGGAGGATACGAGCTGGGGCTGGCGCCGGTCGATGTTCGCTATGGCGACATCATCCGCCTGACCCGCGGCAGCCTGGCGCTGGTTCCGTGTGCCGCGCGCAACGCCCATGAGAAATGCGCCAATTGCCTGCCCGAAGCCGAATGCCGTTTGCGCGGCCTCATGCTGACGCTGCGCGACGAAATGGCCGCCATGCTGGACCGGACCTCCCTGGCGGATCCGATCAAGCTGGAACCACCGTTCGAGGACGCTGCGAACGCCTGATTGCCGCATGGCGCGCGAAAGCAGCGCATCGTCGCAGGCGGCGAACACCTCGACAATCCCGGTGCATTCAATGGCCGACTGCAGCCAGGGCGATCCTCAGACCTTTGGCGGGACGATCAAGGTGGAGTTCTAAGCGATAGCCGGGTGACTTGTTGCAACAGCCTCGTTAGAACACCCGGCGAACATGCTGACCCGGCTTTCCATCCGCAACGTGGTGCTGATCGAAGCGCTTGACCTCGACTTCGCGGGCGGGCTGGGCGTGCTGACGGGCGAGACCGGCGCGGGCAAGTCGATCCTGCTCGATGCGCTGGGCCTCGTCCTCGGCAACCGTGCCGATAGCGGCCTGCTGCGCGCGGGTGAGGACCAGGCCAGCGTCACCGCCAGCTTTGAATTCGATCGGGTCCCCCAGCCGGTGCGCGCGATCCTGGCCGAGGCGGAGCTTGATGTCGAACCGGGCGAGCCGCTGATAGTCAAGCGCCGGCTCAAGGCCGATGGCGCATCGAAGGCCTTCATCAATGACCAGCCGGTCGGTGCGGCGCTGCTGCGCGAACTGGCGCCGCATCTGGTCGAACTGCACGGCCAGCACGATGATCGCGGGCTGGTGAACCCGCGCGGCCACCGCTTGCTGCTCGATCGCTTCGCACGCGCCGATGCCGCAGGGGTGGAGGCGGCATGGCAGACCTGGCGTGCCGCGGATGCCGAATTGGTTGTCGCGCGCGAGGCGCTGGAGCGCGCCTCAGCCGATCGCGACCTGCTGCTGGCTCATCTTGCGGAACTCACCGCGCTCGAGCCGTTGCAGGGCGAGGAGGAGCAACTGGCTGAAGCTCGTGCCGCGATGCAGAAGGGTGAGCGGCTGTCCGATGACCTTGCCGAACTCCAGCGGTTGTGGGCTGGTTCGGATTCGGCGCTTGCCGCCTTGCGCAGCGCGGCCCGGCGGTTCGACCGGATCGCCGGGGAACACCCCCTGCTCGGCGAGGCGCTTGCCGCGCTCGATCGGGCGGTGATCGAGGCGTCGGAGGCGGAGGACAAGCTGGAACGCGCGGGCGAGGCTCTCGCTCACGATCCCGCCGCGCTCGATCGCATCGAGACACGCCTGTTCGATCTGCGTGCCGCCGCACGCAAGCACGGCTGCACGGTGGACGATCTTGCCCACCACATGCGCGAAATGCGCGGCCAGCTTGAGGCGATCGAGGGCGGGGAGGCGGGGCTTGAGGCGCTCGAAGCGGCGACCCATGCGGCAGCGGCGGACTATCGCGCCAAGGCCGGTGCCCTCTCTGACCGCCGAACCGAAGCCGCTGTCAGGCTTGACCGGGCCGTGGCGGGAGAACTGGCGCCGCTCAAGCTCGATGCCGCGCAGTTTCGAACCAGCGTCACCCGCCTGCCTGAGGAGCGTTGGGGTGCGAGCGGGATCGATGCGGTTGAATTCCTGATCAGCACCAATCCCGGCGCGCCCTTCGCCCCGCTGACAAGGATCGCCAGCGGCGGCGAACTTTCGCGCTTCATCCTCGCGCTCAAGGTCGCGCTGGCGGAAGAAGGTGGGGCGGCAACAGTGATCTTCGACGAGATTGATCGCGGCGTGGGTGGGGCGGTCGCTTCCGCGATCGGGGAACGACTGGCCCGGTTGGCGCATGACGGGCAATTGCTCGCTGTCACCCACAGCCCGCAGGTCGCGGCGCGCGGAGGGCAGCACTACGTCATCGCCAAGTCGAGCGAAGGCACGGTGACACGCACTTCCGTTCACCTGCTGGACAGTGGTGGGCGGCAGGAAGAAATCGCGCGGATGCTTTCCGGTGCGGAGATCACCGCCGAGGCGCGCGCTCAGGCCGATCGTTTGCTGGAGCGGGTGTGAGCGACCATCCTCTCGATCGCCCGATCTGGTCACTGCTCAACGGACGTCAGGCGCACCTTGCCGCCGTCGTCGGCGCGGCGATGCGGATCGATCCGGCCTACGGGCCATTTGCCGCAGCACGTGATCAGGGGGATGAGGCGCAGGCGGCGCTCGCCGCGACACTGCGTGATGGAAGTGATTCGGTGTGGCTGGTCGAGCGAGCGGAATGGCCCGCGCCGCGGGGAACCCGCGTTGTGCGTACCGCGCCACTGGTCCAGATGGTCGCGGAAAACCCCGTGCCGATGCGGCCCGGCGATGAGGTCGCGGTCATGCTGGGCGATGCGGACATCCCCGCGATGACCGAACTGGCGCTTGCCACGGAACCAGGCCCGTGGGGGCCGCGCACTGCACACTACGGGGCGTTTTACGGGATCAAGCGCGACGGCAAACTGCTCGCCATGGCGGGCGAGCGCATGCTTCCAGCGCCCGGCTTCGACGAGGTTTCGGGCGTGTGTACCTGGCCCGAATTCCAGGGACAGGGGCTTGCCGCGAAGTTGATCCGCCGGGTCATGGCCGGGATCGCTGGGCGCGGGGCGGTGCCGTTCCTCCACTCCTACGCGGGAAACGCGCGAGCGATCGGACTATACGAATCGCTCGGCTTCCGAATTCGCGCGAAGATGGTGGTGACGGTGTTGGCGCTGACATAAGGACAGGTCATGGGAATCGACATCACCGATGCCGAAGCGGCCAACGAACTGATGCGGCTGGCCAAGCAGATTGCGCACCACAACCGGCTCTACCATGCCGAGGACACGCCCGAGATTTCGGACGCCGATTATGATGTGCTGGTGCGCCGCAATGCCGAGCTTGAGGCCGCATTTCCGCACCTGATCCGAGCGGACTCGCCCTCGCGGCTGGTCGGACATGAGGTTGCAGCCTCGCCATTGTCCAAGGTCGCGCACGAGGTTCGGATGATGAGCCTCGACAATGCCTTTTCCGATGAGGAGGTGGAGGAGTTCGTCGCCCGGGTGCGACGCTACCTGAACCTGCCCGCCGACGCCGAAGTGGCGATGACGGCCGAGGACAAGATCGACGGCCTGTCCTGTTCGCTGCGCTATGAGCAGGGGCAACTCGTGCGCGCGGCGACGCGGGGCGACGGACAGGTGGGCGAGGATGTGACCGCCAATGTCCGCCACATTGCAGATATACCCCAACGGCTTGAAGGCGAAGTGCCGGACCTGTTCGAGGTGCGCGGCGAGGTTTACATGGGCAAGGCCGATTTCGCCGCGCTCAACCAGCGTCAGGAGGAAACGGGAGGCAAGATCTTTGCCAACCCGCGCAATGCCGCCGCCGGATCGCTGCGGCAGAAGGACGCCAGCGTCACCGCCAGTCGTCCGTTGCGGTTCCTGGCCCATGGCTGGGGCGCGGCTTCGCAGGTGCCGGAAATAACGCAGTTCGCCATGATGGAGCGGATGCGGCGGTGGGGCGTGCCGGTCTCGCCCCTGCTGCGGCGCTGCACGTCCATGGCCGAAATGGTGCAGCACTATCGCCACATCGAGCGAGCCCGAGCGGACCTGCCCTATGACATCGACGGGGTGGTCTATAAGGTTGACCGGCTCGATTGGCAGGAGCGGTTGGGGTTCATCGCCAAGGCGCCGCGCTGGGGGCTGGCGCACAAGTTCCCGGCGGAACGTGCCGAAACCACGCTTGAAGCGATCGACATCCAGGTCGGCCGCACGGGCAAGCTCACCCCGGTCGGGCGGCTGACGCCAGTGACGGTCGGCGGGGTGGTGGTGTCCAACGTCACCTTGCACAACCGCGACGAGATCGGACGGCTCGGCCTGCGGCTTGAGGACAGGGTGGTCATCCAGCGCGCCGGCGACGTGATCCCGCAAGTGGTGGAAAACCTCACCCGGGACTTGCCGCGCCCGGCCTTTACTTTCCCTGACCATTGCCCCGAATGCGGCAGCGAAGCAGTGGCGGAAGAGGGTGAAGTCGACGTCCGTTGCCAGGGCGGCTTGATCTGCCCGGCGCAGCGGACCGAGCGACTGAAGCACTTCGTCAGCCGCGCAGCGCTCGACGTCGAAGGGCTCGGCGAAAAGACCATCGACCAGTTCTTCGCGCTCGGCTGGCTGGAAAGCCCGGCCGACATCTACCGCCTCAGGGCCCGGCGCAGCGCGATCCTTGAGCGCGAGGGGTGGAAGGACAAGTCTGTGGACAACCTGTTGACGGCGATTGAGGCCAAGCGAGCGCCTGATGCCGCCCGCCTGCTGTTCGGATTGGGAATTCGCCATGTTGGCGCGGTTACGGCGCGCGACCTGCTCAAGCGGTTCGAAACCCTGCCAAGACTGCGTGAAGTGGCGGAAGCGGCTCGCTGTAGTGAAGATGCACGCGCCGAACTGACGTCCATTGAAGGCATCGGTCCGGCCGTTGTCGAGGCGCTTGGCGATTTCTTTCACGAACACCACAATGCCGAGGTGTGGGACGATCTGCTTTCCGAGGTTTCCCCGCCGCCCTATGCAGTTGAGACAAAGGACAGCGCGGTTGCGGGCAAGACGGTGGTGTTCACCGGCGCGCTCGAGACGATGAGTCGCGACGAGGCCAAGGCGCAGGCGGAGCGTCTTGGCGCGCGCGCGGCCGGGTCCGTCAGCGCCAAGACCGACCTGGTGGTCGTCGGGCCGGGAGCGGGCTCAAAGCTCAAGAAAGCGCAGGAACTGGGTATCGAGGTAATTGATGAGGCTGCCTGGGCCGAGATCGTAAAGGCGGCAGGGTGACGGGCGGACGGCAAATCCGGGTCGAACTCCCCAAGCCGTTCACGCCGGGCATGGTCAAGCTCGCGTTTGTCGAAGGTCAGCAGATTCTGATCGTCAATGTGGGCGGTACACTGCGGGCCATCGCCAATTCCTGCCCGCACGCCGGATCGTCGCTTTACGGCGGAAAGTTGATTGGCGCCAAGATCCGCTGCCCCAGTCACGGCCTTATGATCGATCTGGTGACCGGCTGCGCGGGAGCGGTTGGCGGCTTGTCCACGCCGGTCTTTGCGGTTGAAGAGATCGACGGTCTAGCGCTGGTGACGCTCGACGAGCCGGGGGACTGACTCGGCCGGTTCAGACTTCGGCCTTACTATTCCCCGATTCCAGCCGACCAGTCCTCCGCACGGCTTTCGCGGCAGATGCGATCATACAGGTCACGGTTCTCGGTAATCCACAGCATGCCCTGCATGTCTTCCAGATCGAGCGGCCTGTCGAAACGCAGGCCGCACTCACCGTTTCGCCACCAGACGACCGAACCAAAGATGCGCAACTCGTGGAAGTTCAGCACAGCGGTCTGGCCCTTCGGCAGCGCGCGCGACAGGCGCAGCCGCGCGCCGATCGCGGAAATGTCGTCGAGCAAGCAGCGCTCGGTGCCGATGGTCAGCGCGAGCCTAGCGGGAACGCCCAGGCGCAGCCGGTTAATGCTGCGACTGCCAGGCTGAAGGCGGGGGGGTGCAGTAAAACCCATGCGGGTATCCCTACGACAGCGTGGTTAAGGTTCCTTTGCCGCAACGGACAATCAACCGCGCTCCTGAGCCTGGGCGATTGGTGCGCCTTTGCTCCGCAGGGCGATGATCAACACCCCGACAAGTGCGATGGCAGTGCCGAAGACCATTTTGGTGTCGATATGATCGCCGGTGATCCACACTCCCAGGGCGATGGTGATCAAGGGGGTTAGCAAGGTGAGTGGAGCAACCAGGTTGGCCTCGTAGCGTCCGATCAGGAAGTAATAGGCCGTGTGCGCGAAAACCGAGGTAACGAGGCCGGAATAGAGCATGCCAGCGATAACCGGCCAACCGACCGTCCGGGCACTGGCCAACGCACCCGGCTCGATCAGCAGCGAGACGGGGCCGAGCACGCAAAGCCCGGTCAGCCCGACCCAGGCCTGGAATTGCAAGGGCGCGACGTTGTCCATCTGCTTCATCATCACCGCGCCGAGCGATCCGCACAGCGCCGAGGCAAGCAGGAACAGCATGCCGGTCGAAATGCGAAGGCCCGGTTGCCACACCACCAGAAGCACGCCCGCAAGCGCCAGGGTAATGCCAAGGCCGCGCCGCCAGCGAATGCGCTCGCCCAGCATGACGATCGACAGCAGGGCGGTCATCGGCACGCTCGCCTGGACGACAATGGCTGCCTCGCTGGGTGAAACCCAGTAAAGGGCGATAAACATCAGCCCGAAGCTGCCCCCACCCATGAACAGCCCGATCAGCATGATCCGCCAGATCGGACGCGGCGGCGGAAGCAGCCAGGGCAAGGTCGCCAGAACCACCACCAGGAACCGCCCTGACGTGAAGAACAGCGGGGGGACGTGCCAGGTCCCGATCACGATCTTGCTCATGA
>JAGWUU010000032.1 GCA_028868335.1 Sphingomonadales bacterium
CACTACTGCGTCGCCAACATGCCCGGCGCGGTGGCGCGCACCAGCACCTATGCGCTCAACAACGTCACCCTGCCGCACGCCCTGCGCATCGCCGACCTTGGCTGGCGCGAGGCCCTGCGCGCCAATCCGCACCTTGCCGCCGGGCTCAACGTCACCGGCGGCAGAGTGACCTACAAGGCCGTGGCCGATGCGCTGGGTTACCCTTACGTACCGGTGGCGGATGTGCTGGGCTGAACCGCCATCCGCCAGCCCAGCGTCTCACCGGCATGGAACGGGACCAGGGCAATGTCGCCGGTTTCAAAGCGGTCGGGCACGACCACGGCGGCGCGCTCCAGCGTCACCGTGCCTTCGTTCAGCGGCAAGCCGTAGAAGCGCGGGCCGTTCTCGCTGGCAAAGGCCTCGAAGCGGTCCAGCGCGCCTTCCTGATCGAACACCGTGACATAGCTTTCCAGCGCGAAGGGGGCGTTGAAGATGCCGGCGCAGCCGCAGGCGGCTTCCTTGGTTTCAACGCGGTGAGGCGCGGTATCGGTGCCGAGGAAGAACTTCGCCGAACCCGACGTCGCCGCCTTGCGCAGCGCCAGCCGGTGGTTCTCGCGCTTGGCGACCGGCAGGCAATAGGCGTGCGGGCGGATGCCGCCCACCAGCATGGCGTTGCGGTTGATGTGGAGGTGCTGCGGAGTGATCGTCGCGGCGACATTGGACCCGCTGGCAAGGACGAACTGCGCCGCTTCCTCGGTGGTGATGTGCTCGAACACCACTTTCAATTCGGGCAGATCGCGGACCAGCGGGGCGAGCGTGCGTTTGATGAACACCGCCTCACGATCGAACACGTCGATATCGGCATCGGTCACTTCGCCGTGGACCAGCAGGGGCATTCCGATCCCGGCCATCCGCTCCAGCGCGGGGCGGATCCGGGCAATGTCGGTAACGCCGTGGGCCGATCCGGTCGTGGCGTGGGCGGGATAGAGCTTTGCGGCGGCGAACACCTTCTCCGCAAAGCCGCGTGCCAGTTCATCGGGATCGCTGGCGTCGGTCAGGTAGGCGACCATCAGCGGCGTGAAGTCCACGCCCGCCGGGAGCGCCTCGAGGATCCGCTGGCGATAGCGCGATGCCGCCTCCACGCTCGTCACCGGCGGAGAGAGATTGGGCATCACGATCGCCCGGCCGAATTGCCGCGCGGTCCAGTGCAGCACCCCGGCCATCACCGCGCCGTCGCGCAGGTGGACATGCCAATCATCGGGGCGGCGGATGGTCAGCTTAACTGGGGACGTCATGCGATTCTCCCCCCTTCCCGTCGCGGGAGGGGCCGGTGGTGGTCTTGTCGGACCGGCTCCTAGTCCAAAACAGGCTCCGCCCCAACCCCTGCGCTGATGCAGGGGGCTTGAACCACGCGCGGTCTTGCCCGATCTGTCACCCATGACTGCTACGCTGCTGGCCAACCGCGCCGTGATCCGCCTGTCGCCGCTCGAAGAGGGCGAGGATGTCCGCGGCTTCCTTCAGGGACTGGTGACCCATGACGTCACCGGCGCACTGCCGGTCTGGGCGGCGCTGCTGACACCGCAAGGCAAGGTTCTGTTCGACTTCATCGTCTGGGGCGACGGCGCCGACGTGCTGATTGATTGCGAGGCCGTATGTGCCGAGGCGTTGGTCAAACGCCTGTCGCTCTATCGCCTGCGCCGCCGGATCGCCATCGCCATTGACGCGGCCGTGGGCGTCCACTGGAGGCCGGGTGACGGACCCTCCTCCGATCCGCGCCTGTCGGCACTCGGCCAGCGCTGGTTGGGTATGGATCGGGATGAAAGCGTGGATGATCAATGGCTTGCCCATCGCCTTTCACTTGGTGTCTGCGAAGGACAGGCTGAACTGGGCGATCTGCTCTGGCTCGAATGCAATGCCGCCGAACTCAACGGGGTGTCGTTTTCCAAGGGTTGCTATGTCGGCCAGGAGAACACCGCGCGGATGAACTGGCGGCAGAAGGTCAACCGCAGGGTGGTGGTGGTGCCGCTGAAAGACAGCGATCCCTCGCGCCAGCGCGTGGCCTATCCGGCGTTGAACAGGGCGGTCGACCATCTGAGAGTGGAGGACATTCGGCCCGAATGGGCGCCGGGATGGATGAAGCCGGGCGACTGAGGCCGACCTGCCAGGGCTAGCTCAGCACACCTGCCCCGGCGTGACCACGATCCCCGCCTTCAGCGCCGCATCAACCAGCATCGCTTCGGCCAGATCGCGTGCTGTGGTGCGCGGCAGTTCCAGCGACTGGGCCAGCGGGCCACCCATCAGCGCATCGCCCAGCGCCATCAGCACCAGCGCGTGCGTGACCGGGCGCATCTTGCCGGAACCGAATTCGTCGAGATCATCGACGAGATCGTGGATCACGTCGATGATCGGATCGAGCGCGTCGTCATTGCCGCTTGCAAGCATCCAACTCGCCAACGCGCCGCCACCCTCCCTGTCGAAGGCATCGAAGGTCAGGTCGACCACCTCGCGCGGGCTTCCCGAACCCGAGCGGCTGGCGATAACCGCGTCCTCGATCGTCGCGCAGATCGTTTCGGCAAGGTGCCGCGCCAGCGCCTTCTGCAACCCTGCGGCTGACCCGAAATGGTGGAGCAGGTTGGCGTGCGTGCGCCCGATTCGCGCCGCCACGGCTTTCAGCGTCACCGCCTGCGGACCCAGCTCGATCAGCAGCGAACGCGCAGCTTCGAGCGCCACGGTACGGCTCTCTTCCTGGCTAAGGCGCTTTCTTATTGACATTGATGTAAGTTATCCATAGGGGGGCGGCATGAACGCTCACGCCACCATCCCGCTCGACGTAGAACCGACCCCGGCCATGGGCAAGGCGGTTCCGACTCCCGCCGATCTCACCATCACCGTGCGCGACGAGCGTTTCGGGCGGGACAGGAAGCCCGGCCGCTGGTGGCTCAACAACGATCCGGTGGCGACGGCGTGGCACAACGCCCTGTCCGCCACCTTCCCGCGCGGCGAGGCCTTCTTCATCGAGGCGGTCAAGGCGCACCGTGACGGCGCCAGCCCCAAGCTGGAGGCCGAGATCCGTGCTTTCGTGAAGCAGGAAATCAACCACACCCGCGAACACATCGTGTTCAACAAGGCCGCGGCCGATGCGGGCTACGATCTGTCGGATATTGACCGGCGGCTTGCCGAAAACCTTGAGCTGACCAAGGGCCGCCCGGTGATCCTCAACCTGGCCGTGACCATGGCGCTGGAACACTACACCGCGATGATGGCCGCGGAATTCCTCAAGAACCCCAGGCATTTCGCCGGTGCCGAGCCGGAAACGGGGGCGATGTGGAAGTGGCACGCGATGGAAGAGATCGAGCACAAGGGCGTTGCCTATGACACTTGGCTGCACGCAACGCGCGACTGGAGCCGGTGGAAGCGCTGGAAGGTCAAGAGCATGATGATGCTTCTCGTCACCGGGCGATTCGTCAAGAACCGCTGGCAGGACACGGTAGAGCTGCTGCGCCAGGACGGGATCACCGGCCCCATGGTCCACGCCCGGATCGCCTGGTATCTGTTCGGCACCCCCGGCGTGATGCGCCGCGTGTTCCCGGCATGGTGCGCCTATTTCATGCCCGGCTTCCACCCCTGGAACCACGACGACCGCGCGCTGATCGGCAGGGCGGAAAGCGAATTCCGCGACGCGGTGCTTGCCTGAACGTCGTCCCAGCGAAAGCGGGGACCGCTGGCCGTCTGGTCTGACCTTGGAAAAATGCGGCCACCGATCCCCGCTTTCGCGGGGATGACGCATTACGCTGCGCGCATCGCGGTCACCACATTGCCGCCGTCATCGCCGCCATCGCAATCGCTGGGGCGGCCAAGATCGATCCGGTGTTCGACCGACTGGATTTCCTGCCCGCGGGCAAGGCTGTAGCGCGTCCGCAGCCGACCAGTTGGCTTGAAGCCAATCTTGCGCAGGACCGCGCCCGACGCCGGATTGTCGATGAAGTGCCCGGCCACCAGGCGCCGGTGGCCCAGCACCCGGGCAAGGCGCAGGACGGCCCGCGCCGCCTCGGTGGCATAGCCCTTGCCCCAGTGGTCGCGCGCGAACCAGTACCCCAGCTCAACCTCGCCATCGACTTCGCCAAGGCCGACGCAGCCGATCAATTCGGCCGGTGCGGCGCTGGTCGGCAAGGTCACGAAGAAGTGCGGCAGGCGCGCGTCCTGGGGCATGCTGGCGAAGCCGCGCGCATCCTCGCAGGTGTAGGGCCACGGCACCTTGGCCAGGTTGCGCACCACCGATTCGTCGGCGATCCGGCTAAGAAGCTCCTGCCAGTCCTCTGGCCAGCCCGGCCGGAGGAACAGCCTCTCGCTGCGAATGAACATTGTTACTCTCCATCATTCGCCCCGCATCGGGCCTTAGCCCGACATCGTGACAGTGCCATTACCAGTTGCGTCCGGATGCACCCTGAACAGGCTGCCGTGCGCAAGTGGTGCTGAGGGAGAGACGAAAAGAGGGAGACGGGTTGGCCCCTCTCCCTCGTTTGGCCGGTTCAAGGACCGGCGGGGCCATCCCATCAGGGACAGCCCGTCAGCGACTGTCCGTTATTCGGCGGCGACTGCCATATCGACCGACACGTACTTGCGGCCAAGCTTGCCATCGTGGAATCGCACGCGGCCCGCAGTCAGTGCGAACAGGGTGTGATCCTTGCCGAGGCCGACGTTGGCGCCCGGGTACACGCGGGTCCCGCGTTGACGGATAATGATGTTGCCGCCGACCACTTCCTGGCCGCCGAACTTCTTCACGCCAAGGCGACGGCCGGCCGAATCACGACCGTTGCGCGAGGAGCCGCCTGCTTTCTTGTGTGCCATGTCGTACTACTCCAGAATCTTATTCGGCCGCGTCGGCCTTGGGGGCCTTCTTGGCGGGAGCCTTCTTCGCCGGAGCTTCCTCCGCGGCGACTTCAGCCTTGGGCGCGGCTTCCTTCTTGGCAGCCTTCTTTTCCTCACCACCAACGGCGAGGATGCGCAGCAGCGTCATCTGCTGGCGGTGGCCGTTGCGACGGCGATAGTTGTGGCGGCGACGCTTCTTGAAGACGATCACCTTTTCCGACTTCGCCTGGGCGATGATTTCCGCCGAAACGACCACGCCCGCCGCGTCCTTGATCTCGCCGCCGTCACCGGCCAGCAGAACGTCGGCCAGGGTGATCTTCTCACCGGCTTCGCCCGTCAGCTTTTCGACCGCGATCTTGTCTCCGGCGGCAACCCGGTATTGCTTGCCGCCCGTGCGCACAACTGCGAACATGGTGTTCTTATCCGTTCATTTCATTCAAACTGCCGAGCCACATGCCGACAGCGCGCCGCCCCCAACCCGAAGGAAGAGGCCCGGCAAGAAGCGCCGCCCCTAGTCCAAGCCCGCCCGAGTGTCAACGGAAGAGCGCAAGGAAATGACTCCGGCTGGCAAGCGTCGCGCGCCATGCTATGGGCGGGCGATGCGCCGGACCTATTCGCTGATCGTTGCCCTGTCCGCACTGGCCCTTGGCGCCTGTGCCGGGGACAAGGGCTCATACCCTTCGCTGGCACGGCGCCCGGCGGAACGCTGGTCGGCGACGAGCCCGGTGGTGACCCCTGCTCCGGTCGAAACACCCACTCCGCCGCCGCCGGAACTGGTCGACAGGCTTGACCGGCTGGTCGCGCAGGCGCGCGGGGCTGACGCCCTGTTCCGCGAGCATACGCCCCACACCCGCGCCCTGATCGCAGCGGCAGCCGACGCGGCGGTGGCGAGCGAGAACTGGTCCGTGGCGACCGTTGCCCTCTCCGATCTCGAATCGCAGCGCAGCCAGGCGATGATAGCGCTGGCCGATCTCGATGCCCTCTATGCCGCCGAGGGGATCAAGCAGGCCGACACAACCGCCATCGCCAAGGCACGAGACGCGGTGATCGCGATGGTGGCTGAAGAGGATGGCGTGCTGGGCGCGTTGAAGGACGGACTCAAGAGCTAGAGTCTGTCCTGATTTGGCTAGATCGCCCCTCCCCAACGGGGAAGGGCGTTGAAGCTTCAATCTGATACGGACGCACTCTAATCCCACCGCGCAAGGTCGGAATGATCCTGCCCACGCGGCTCGATCCAGGTCCAGACGCCACCGCGTTTCTCGCGCTTCCAGAACCACGAATCGCTCTTGAGGTGATCCATCGCGAAATCGACCGCTTCGAAGGCGGCGCGGCGGTGGCTGGCCGCGGCCGAAACGCAGACGATCGGTTCACCGGGCAGCATGACCCCGGTGCGGTGGAGAATCATCATGCCCATCAGATCGAAACGCGACGCGGCACGCGCCGCCAGCGCCTCCATCCCCGGCAGGGTCAGCGGCGCGTAGTGGCTCAGTTCCAGCGCCTCGACCCCATCCTCGCCGCGAACCTCGCCGACGAAGGTGCAGACCCCGCCAAGCCCCGGATGCGCGTGGGTGAACGGGCCGACGAACTGGCCCGGGTTGAACGGTTGGGTGAGCAGGCGCACGTCGATCATCGCATCAACCGCCGCTGACTGGCGGGAGAAAAGCCAACTCGTCCCCCTGTTCCAGCACGATGGTTTCCACGGCGCGCACCAGTTCGCCGTTCAGCGCCACCCGCACGCGTTCGTCGAGCAACGCTATGGCAAGACTCGCGGGAAGGTCGGCAAGGACTTCGGCCAATGGACCGGCGGCAACTTCGCGTTCGGGCGTGCCCGCCACATCCGCCAGGCGGCCGAGGAACACCAGCGTTGCCACCTCTACCCCCCGGTTGCCGACATGTGCCGGGCCAGCGCAGGAGCCTGCCCCCGCGCACCGATCGCGAAGTGGTGCCGTTCCGGCTTGATCGCCATTGCCCGGTCCAGCGCCCTCTCAAGCGCTGTATCGGGATCGTCCGAGCGCAAGGCCGTGCGCAGGTCCACCGCCTCGGTCCCACCCAGACAGGGATGGAGCGTGCCGGTCGTCGTCACCCGAACGCGGTTGCAACCGTCGCAGAAATTGCCTGTCAGCGGAGTGATCAGCCCCAGTCGCCCGCCGGTTTCCGCAACATCGAGGTAACGCGCCGGGCCGCCGGTGCGATGGCCGCTGGGGGTGAGCCTGTAGCGTTGCTCCAGGTTCGCGCGGACTTCGCTGAGGGGCAGATACTGGTCGAACCTGTCCGCCTCGACCTCGCCCAGCGGCATGACCTCGATCAGCGTCAGGTCCATGCCCCGCCCGTGCGCCCATTCCATCAGTACTGGAATCTCGCCGTCGTTGACGCCCTTCAACGCCACCGTGTTGATCTTGACCTGCAACCCCGCGGCCTGCGCCGCCGCGATGCCTTCCAGCACCCGCGGCAATTCGTCGCGCCGCGCCAGTTCGGCGAAGCGCCCGCGATCGAGTGTATCGAGCGAAACATTGATGCGCCGCACTCCCGCCGCCGCCAGGTCATCGGCGAAGCGGGCAAGCTGGGTGCCGTTGGTGGTCAGGGTCAACTCGTCCAGTCCATCGCCCAGCTTGCGCCCCAGCGCACGAACCAGTTCGATCATGTCGCGCCGGACCAGCGGTTCGCCCCCGGTGAGGCGTATCCGGGTCACGCCGCGAGCGATGAAGCCCAGGGCAAGGCGGTGCAGTTCCTCAAGGCTCAAGACCTCGGCGCGGGGCAGGAACGTCTGGCGCTCGGGCATGCAATAGGTGCAGCGCAGGTCGCAGCGGTCTGTCACCGACAGGCGGAGATAGGTGATGCGGCGCTGGAACCGATCGAGAAGCGTCATGGGGCGGACTCTATCACGGGACCGGCCCCGGCGTCATCCAGCGGAAGATATTGCCCGGTGAGTCCGGGTGCGGCGGCCACATAGGCGATCGCGGCGTCGATCGACCTGGCATTGCCACCAGCCACGGCATTGACCCGCGCCGGGACGGCCTGCCGCGCCAGCCCCTGCACGGCGGCTAGGCGCCATGCGGCGTGGGTGTGATCGACGGCGGGGAAGATGATGACAATGTCCTCCTCCACCGGGCAAGACACAAGACCCGTCATGACGTCGGCGTAAAACCTTGCCGCAGCAGCAAGCGGATCAGCGGGAAGGCCGGAAATATCCAGCCTGCGCATCAGCGCCGCTCACGGGTAAGGGTCATGCCGATCTTCTCGCCCGCCTCGCTGATTGCCAGCTTGACGATCTTGACCGTCACCACCTCGACCCGCTCGTCTTGCAGGAACAGCGTTTCGCAGATGTGATCGGCCACCGCCTCGATCAGCTTGAAGTGTACGCCCGCTGGCAGCGCGTCCGACGCGGCGAACTTCAGGTCCATGTAGTTCTTGCTGGCCGACAGCGGCGTTTCCGGCTCGTAGCGCGCGATCGGTTTCAGGCGCACCTGGATCGTGATCAGCAGCGGCTGGGGCCGGCCGGTTTCCTCCGAATAGATGCCGGTGAGGACATCGTGTTCGAATTCGGCAATTTCGAGGATCAGCGAATCGGCCATGAACGGTCCTTAGTCCGGATTGGACCAGCGAGCGAAAATTGCGGTGGGCAGCAAGCGACCGTCGCCCCCTTCCTCACGTACTGCCAGATCGCCGTACTCGATCAACCCGGGGAGGTCGCGAAAGATTTCTTCCATTAGCCCAGCCAATGCCAGCGCACTCATCCGCACGGCATAGACCGTCAGGAACAGGAAGCGGCTGTCGGCATCGAGCAGGCGGCGGCAGTCAGCGACCAGGCCGGGCAAGTGTTCCTCCAGCCGCCACACCTCTCCCTCTGGTCCACGGCCGAACTTGGGAGGATCGAGGATGATCCCGTCATAGCGCTTGCCGCGCCGCACCTCGCGCGCGGTGAACTTGGCGGCATCATCGACGATCCAGCGCACCGGACGATCGGCCATGCCCGACAGCACCGCATTCTCGCGCGCCTGGGCGACCGATTTCTTGCTGGCGTCGACATGGGTGACGGGCCCGTATGCCGAAAGCGCCAGTGTGCCGACGCCGGTGTAGCCGAACAGGTTGAGACTGCTGAACGCGTCGTCCCCGGCCTGACCGGGGACCGCTGAGATCCCGGCCGGGCCTTGGGTCGATGAGGCAAGCGGTCCCCGGCCAGGCCGGAGACGACGGTACTGCTCGCCTATCCACTCCCACACCGGGGCCATGTCGGGGAAGAAGCCGAGATGGCGGAACGGGGTGCAACTGGCGGTGAAGCGCACGTCGCCCCAGGCGAGTGGCCAGCCTTCCTGCGGAACCGGGCGCGCATAGTGCCAGCGGCCGCCGCCATCCTCGTCCGAGCCGGGGACGAACTCGCCATCAGAGGTCCAGCGCTCAAGCCGCGGACGCCACAGCGCCTGGGTGTCGGGACGGATGAAGCGGTGCGGGCCGTAACGCTCAAGCTTGCGGCCGTCGCCCGAATCGATCAGGCCGTAATCGGCCCAGGCCTCACCGGCCATGATGACGGGCGCTTCGGCCAGCCTTGCCACTCAGTCAAACTCCCGCTCAGCCCAAGCCCATCGAAAGTCACGCGCCCAGCCCGTCAATTGCACGCGCGCTTCGACGCGCCCGGCACAATCGGGGGAGAGGTGGTCTGTCACCCGCGCTGCACCGCGTGTTCGGCAACATAGTCCGCAATCGCGGCATAGTCGCCGGGCAGTTCAACCAGACGTTCCTCGCGCTCGAACAGGTCGCCGATCCGTGATGGCAAGATCGGGCGCTGGCCTGTGGCGCGCTCAACAGCGTCGCGGAACTTGGCCGGGTGAGCGGTCGCCAGCGTCACCACTGGCACGGCCGAGTCGATCCCGGTGGTGCGCGCGGCGTGGAGGCCGATCGCAGTATGCGGATCGAGCAGTTCGCCGCTGGCGTCGAAGGCCCAGCGGATCGCCTGGGCCATATCGCCCGCGTCGGCCCGCGCGCTGGAGAACAGCGCCGCCGCCCCTTCGCGCTGCGCATTGGTAAGCTGCATCGCCCGGGTTTTCTCGAACCCCGCCATTTGCTCTGCCAACGCCTTGCCGTCGCGACCGTTGAGATCGAACAGCAGCCGCTCGAAGTTGGACGAAACCTGGATGTCCATCGACGGCGCCGCGGTCGGGGTGACTGTCCCGGCGGAATAATCGCCCGTGGTCAGCGCGCGATGGAGGATGTCGTTGACATTGGTGGCGACGATCAATCGCTCGATCGGCAGCCCCATCTGCGCGGCGACGTAGCCTGCGAAAACGTCCCCGAAGTTGCCGGTCGGCACCGCGAAGGCAACCTTGCGGTGCGGCGCGCCCAGTTGCAGCGCGGCGGCAAAGTAATAGACCACCTGCGCCATCAGCCGCGCCCAGTTGATCGAATTGACCGCGCCGATGGCGAAGCGATCGGTCATCGCCGCATCGTTGAACATCCGCTTCACCATCGCCTGGGCATCGTCGAACGTGCCCTCGATCGCGATATTGTGGACGTTGGGCGCCAGCACCGTGGTCATCTGGCGGCGCTGGACGTCGCTGACCCGGCCTTTGGGGTGGAGCATGAAAATATCGACCCGCGCCCGCCCGGCGACCGCGTCGATCGCTGCCGATCCGGTATCGCCGGAGGTCGCCCCGACGATGGTAAGCGGATCGCCGCCACGGCTGAGAAATTCCTCGAACAGCAGCCCCAGCAGTTGCAGCGCCACGTCCTTGAAGGCCAGTGTCGGACCATGAAACAGTTCAAGCAGCCAGTGCTGTTCGTCGAGCTGCTTGAGCGGCGTCACCGCCTTGTGGGCGAAGCGGCCATAGGCCGCCGTGGTCAGTTCGAGCAGGCGTTCGGGCGACAGGCTGTCCCCGACGAAAGGCTGCATCACCCGCGCCGCCAGCTCGGCATAAGGCAGCCCGGCCATCGCCGCGATCTGCGCTTCGGTAAAGCGCGGCCACTCGCGCGGGACATAAAGTCCGCCATCGGAAGCAAGGCCGGCCAGCGTCGCTCCAGCGAAATCGAGCGCCGGAGCGCTGCCACGGGTAGAGATGTAGTCCATCAGTGCGGGCCGTTAGCCGCAACCCCGCGCAAATGAAACCCCATCCGTTCGCGTCGGGCGAAGTCCGGGCGCATTGCGGATGGGTGCCGCGCCTTCGTCCAGCACGAACGAATCCCCGATCAGGAAGCCAGCCGCTTCCTCAGCGCCAGCGCATAGATTACCAGCGCGGTCGCCGCGAACAGGAACCACTGCACCGCGTAGGACAGGTGGTTGTTGGGAATGGCGTTAGGATCGGGCGCGGCGCTGGCCTGCAATCCCTCGACGGGCTGGCCAGCCACAACCCGCGCGCCTTGCTGCCCATCGGGAGCGATGAAGCCACTGACCGGGCCGCCGCTGTAGTGGATCGGCGCGGGCGCCTGCGACCAGCCGATGTTCACCTCGACCGGCAAGCCATCAGCGCGGCGACACTGCCCCCATTGGGCCCAGCCCGACTGGCCCTTGCTGTCGTGCCCGGCTCTGGGTTGCGTATCGCCGTTTGCGATGCATTCGAACGTGGTGTGACGGAACCACGCCCGCTCGCGCGCGGCCTTGTCGGCGGGGATTTCCACCTCGGACGAGTACCTGGCATTCTCGCTGTAGAGATGCAGCAGGCCCTCCTTCTGGTGGAGCCGATCGAGTTGCCAGAACCCCAGCCGGATCATCACGCCCGCCGCCAAAAGAACAAGCAGCGTCGGGAAAAACGGAATTCTCCGCAGGGTCATTCGTCGCGAATATCCTTGCCGGTAGCCTCGCGCGCCTTGCGCTGAAACTCGGCCGCGAGCAGCGCGGCCTTGCTCACGCGCAGGCCCCATATCGTGGCGCCGACGATCAGCGGCAGCCACAGCAGGAGGTGAACCCACCACGGCGGCTCAAACCTGAATTCGACCACCACGGCCAGGATCACCACCAGGGCGCCGATCACCGTGGTAAGAAATGCCGCAGGTCCATCGCCCACGTTGAACCCGGCAATGTCCAGCCCGCAGACCCGGCAGCGCGGGGCAAAACTGGTCAATCCGTTGAACAGGGTCTTGGCTCCGCACTGGGGGCACAGGCCAAAAAGGGCAGCACGGCCAATGCCGGGCTGCCCTTTTGAAGTGACGGTTTCGTCAGCCATCGCTTAGTGGACTGGATAGCCCCAGCCGCCCCATACATAGACGGCGACGAACAGGAACAGCCACACCACGTCGACGAAGTGCCAGTACCAGGCAGCGGCTTCGAAGCCGAAGTGCTGCTTGGGAGTGAAATCGCCGCGATAGGCGCGCAGCAGGCAGACGATCAGCATGATCGTGCCGACGATGACGTGGAAGCCGTGGAAACCGGTCGCCATGTAGAACGCCGAGCCATAGGTGTTGCCGCCGAAGCCGAACGGCGCGTGGATATATTCATAGGCCTGGATGCTGGTGAACAGCATGCCGAGCAGGACCGTCGCCCACAGGCCCTTCTTCAGCCCATCGCGATCGCCGTGGATCAGTGCATGGTGTGCCCAAGTGACCGTGGTGCCCGAGCACAGCAGGATCAGCGTGTTGAGCAGCGGCAGATTGAAGGGATCCATCACCGCTTCGATCGCCTTGGGCGGCCACTGTCCGCCGACCACGTCTGCCAGCTTGCTGGGGAACAGCGAGAAATCGAAGAAGGCCCAGAACCAGCCGACGAAGAACATCACTTCCGAAGCGATGAACAGGATCATGCCATAGCGCTGGTGAAGCTGGACAACCGGGGTGTGATCGCCGCCGTGTGCTTCGGCGATGATCTTGCCGAACCACGAGAACATCGAGGCAAGCAGGATCGCAAGGCCAAGCCAGGGCACGAAATGCCCGCCCGGAAGCGAGTGCATGAACAGCACCATGCCACTTGTGAAGGTCAGCGCGCCGATCGTTGTCAGCAGCGGGGCAATATCCGGCGGCAGGATATGATATTCGTGGTTCTTGGTTCCAGCCATGATGCTGTGGTCCCCGTTCCTTGGTCACTTTCGGCGAAACGCTCGCCGGGCAATTGCCAGACGCCCTTATCGCGCCGGGTCGGCCCGGTCCAGTGCCTTTGCTGCACCAGTCGCGACCTTGTGGAAAGTGTAGCTGAGCGTGATCTGGTTGATGTCTTTCGTCTCGGGATCGTCGGCGATCGCCGGGTCGACGTAATAGATCACCGGCATGTCAACCTTCTGCCCAGGTTGCAGGGTCTGCTGGTTGAAGCAGAAGCACTGGATCTTCTTGAAATACTTGCCGACCAGATCCGGCTCGACGTTGAAGCTGGCGACGCCGGTGATCGGCTCCTTCGCCAGGTTTTCCGCGGTGTAGAATGCCTGCATGCGCTGGCCGATCCGCATGTCCTGGGTGATCTGCTGGGGCGAGAAGCGCCAGTCCATCCCGCGTTCGACATTGCCGTCGAACCGCACCGATATGTGCCCGGCCGCCACCTTCACCGCATTGGCCTGCGCTGCGGTCGAGCGCTGGGTGGTGCCGTTATAGCCGGTGACCTGGCAGAATATCCGGTACAGCGGCACCGAGGCGAAACCCAGTGCGAGCATGGCCAGCGCCACGCCGACCATGATCAGCGCCGTGCGGCGGTTGCGGTTTGCGGTTGGTGCGGCGGCGGTCATCGGCTCAGTGCTTCATCTTGGCGATGGTGATGAAGAAGAACAGCACGGCAAAGCCCGCCAGCACCAGCGCCAGCGCGCGGTTGCGGCCACGGATGATCCGCTGGCGTTCTTCTTCGGGGCTGGGGGGCAATTGCATGGAAGATCATCCGATCAGGAAACGGTCCGCCACCAGCGCGGCGAACAGGGCGAAAAGGTAGAACACCGAAAAACCGAACAGGCGCTTCTCGGGGCGCATGTCGCCATCGGCTGCTCCGCCGCGAAACACCGCCACGCGCAGCGCCAGCAGCAGGAACAGAGCCGAGAGGACCAGCGCCGCCGCTCCGTAGAGCCATCCGGCAACGTGCAGCCAGAACGGCGCAAGGCTGAGCGGCAACAGCAGCACGGCATAGATCAGGATCTGGCGGCGCGTCGACTGATGCCCGGCGACCACCGGCATCATCGGAATGCCCGCGGCCGCGTAGTCCGTCTCCACGAACAGCGCCAGCGCCCAGAAGTGCGGCGGGGTCCAGAAGAAGATGATCGCGAACAGCAGCACCGGCATCAAGCTGATCTGCCCGGTCGCGGCGATCCATCCGATCATCGGCGGAAAGGCCCCTGCCCCGCCCCCGATCACGATGTTCTGCGGAGTGCGCGGCTTGAGCCAGATCGTATAGACCACCGCGTAATAGACGATCGAAATCGCCAGGATCGCCGCCGCCAGCCAGCTCACCGCCAGCCCCATGACCAGGACCGACGCCACTGACAGGCCCACGCCGAAATCGCGCGCCACGGTGCGGTCCATCCGTCCGGCGGGCAGCGGCCGCCCGGCGGTCCGCTTCATCTTGGCGTCGAGGTCGGCCTCCCACCACTGGTTGAGCGCGGCCGAACCGCCCGCGCCAACCGCGATGCACAGGATCGCGGTGAACCCAAGGATCGGATCGACCCGCACCGGCGCGGCGAGCAGGCCGCACAGCCCGGTGAAGATCACCAGGCTCATCACCCGGGGCTTGGTCAGCGACAGGAAATCGCGCCAGTCGGCGGGCAATGGCAGGGACGAGGCGGCAGAGGCGGTCATGATTCCGTGGGCGCTATAGGCTGGACGAGCGGCCATGCCAAGGCGTCGTCCCCGGCTCGACCGGGGACCGCTGGCCGCATCGAGGCAAGGCTGATCCGATCCGGCCGGCGATCCCCGCTTTCGCGGGGAAGACGTCAGGCCAGCCGCCCCAGCCACTCCACCAGCAGCGCATTCACTTCGGCGGGCCGTTCCTGCTGGGTCCAGTGGCCGACGCCTTCGAGGATGTGACCTTCGACCTTCGGCGCGAACATCCGCATCATCGCCACAGGATCGGCGACCGCGCCGAACAGCGTCGTCGCCGGATCGCGGCTCCCGCCGATGAACAGGCACGGCTGCTCGATCCGCTTGCCCTGCCACGCCTTGAGCCAATCAAAGTCGCGCTCGTGGTTGCGATAGCGGTTGAGTGGACCGCGAAAGCCGGAACGGGTGAACTCGCCGCCGTAGTAATCGAGATCGGCCTCGCTCAGCCACGACACGGGCCGGGGATCGGGCAGGCCTTCGAGGAAGGTCGCGCCCAGCGGCTTGTCCCAGTAGTTGCCCGGCGGAACATCGCCGCTGATCGAGTACATCATCCGCTGCACGAACCCGCGCGGGTCAGCCTCGGCCTCCTCCTCGGCGACACCGGGTTCCTGAAAGTATTCCTGATAGAAGAACCGGCCCTGGCTGGTGAAGTGTTCGCGGAATATCTCGGTGAAGGGCCGTTGCGGCGCTCCGCTGAATGGCACCGACAGTCCGGCCACCGCGCGAATCCGGTCGGGGCGGGTAAAGGCGGTGTTCCACACGATCGGCGCGCCCCAGTCATGCCCGATCAACACCACCGGCTCACCGGGCGAAAGCGCATCGGCCAGGCCGATCAGGTCGCCCGCGATCTTCTCCAGCGTATAGTCCTCGACCCGCGGCGGCTTGTCCGACCCGCCATAGCCGCGCACGTCGATCGCGCAGGCCGTGAACCCCGCGCCCGCGACCGGCCCGATCTGGTGCCGCCACGAATACCAGCTTTCGGGAAAGCCGTGGACCATGATCGCCAGCGGCCCGCTGCCCTCGATGGCGCAGCGCAGCGTCACGCCGCCAGTATCGATCTGCCGAAACTCGGGCATCAACCGCGTCTCCTCAATCCAGGAAGAAACCATGAGGATAGGCGGCAAGTCCCGGAAAGACCAGCTTCCAGCCATGCCGTCCGCCCCGTTCGATCAGGTCGGCGGTCACGGCCGAGACGCTTTCGCTGAAGCTGGTGACGGGGTGATAGCCAAGCTGCCGCGCAGCCGTGGTGGCTGCTACCATCGGGTGCGGGATGGTCCAGGGCGACAGGCCTTCAAAACCCCTTGGCGGCCCCTCGAACGGGTCGATTTCGCTGGTCGATCCCATTGCGGCAAGAATCGCTTGCCCCACTTCGCCTGCGGTCGGGCAAGTCATGTCGCAGGCGTTCAAGACGTGGCTACCGGGCGCGGCGATGGCAAGGCGGACGATCTCGGCGATGTTTTCCGCCGCGACCGGATGAAATTGCGAAGCGCCGTTCCAGGCGAGCGGGATGCGCTGTCGGTCGGCAAGCGCCTGCTGGATGAACCACCATTCGCGCGGGGAGCGGCTGCCGATTCCATAGATCGCGCCGGGGCGCACGATCACCGAGGGGATCGGCAGCGCCATCACCGCGTCCTCCAGCGCCACCTTGCGGGTCGAATAGGTTTCCGGTCCCGGCGCGACGCGACGGTTGTTTTCGGGGATGGGAAACGCGAAGCGTGGTGGCCTGTTCGTCCAGGCCTCATCGAGAGTGCGCCCGGCATCGTCGGCGTAAACGCTGATGCTGGAAATCACGACAAGCTTGCCGACCGTGTGGGTCAGGCGATGCCATTGCGCGGCGTGCGCTGCGTCGAAGGCGACGGTGTCTATGACGGCGTCGACGCGATCACCGATTGCCGCGTCGAGTTCAGCGAATACATTCCGGTCAAGCTTGCTCCAGTCAGACGCAGGTGAATCATCCGGCCGTGCACTATGCGTCGTGCCGACGACGACATCCCAGCCATGCGCCGCCAGATTGGCCGAAACCGCGCGCCCGATCTGGCCGTAGCCAAGAACGAACGCGCGGTTTCCCATTATTCCGCCATGG
>JAGWUU010000288.1 GCA_028868335.1 Sphingomonadales bacterium
TCTTTCACGCATCGGGCCATCAGACCGGTCAGGCATTCCTGTTCGAGCAGGGTATTGCGCCCCGCCAGCATGAAGGCGTCCCACTGCCCGATGTCCATGCAGCGCTCACAAATCGCCGCCTCGTTCACGCCCAGTCCGATCGTCGAAACGGTCCCCGCCGCCCGCAGCTCCTCAAGCGCGCGATAGCCGCCGCCGGTGGTGAGCTGCGCGAAGTAGCGGCCATCATCCGCGCCGTGCGTCACCGCGCCAATGTCATGGACCAGCGCGATGTCGATCCTCGCCCTGCCAAGGCGCAGGTAGCTGTCCTCGACCGAACGCAGGATGCCGTCGTAGGTGTAGTCATAGACCACGGCAAACGGCAGCGGATCGACAAAGCCGTAGCGCTCCTCGCTGCCCGAAAGGCCCTCGTCGGCGCGAAGCAGTCGGCCAACCTTGGTTGACAGGACAATGTCATCGCGCGCGCGCAAGGCATTGCCGATCCGCCGCTCGCTGCGCCCAAGGCCATAGAACGGCGCCGTATCGAAATAGCGGATCCCCGCGTCATAGGCCGCCGCCACGGTGCTGGCGGCATCCTCATCCGACACGGCGCGATAGAGGTTGCCGAGCGGACCTGCGCCATAACCGAGTACGGTCACTTCGGTGTCCGTCGTCCCCAGCCTTCTCGTTTCCATAGGTCGGCCTTGCCCTGCTTATTCGACTGTTCAGATTCAGTGCTGTTGGCAGGGCAGGGTCGCGCCGGGATTGGCGGCGACCTTCGCCGCGATGCAGGCACCGTCCGCGCCCTGTTTGACGACCACCTCGGCTGCGCTGAGGTCAAGCCAGCGCCGCACCAACTCAGAATCCCGTTGCCCCGCCGCCGTCGACAAGCAGCACTTGCCCGGTGATGTAGGCCGCCGCGGGCGAGGCCAGGAACGCGCAGGCCCAGCCGATGTCGTCCGGTTGGCCAAGCGTGCCCATCGGGATGCGCGACATGATCTTCTGCTGGCGCGGAATGTCCCCGGCCGTCGCCTTGCGGTAGAGATCGGTGTCGATCCAGCCCGGTGCGACGGCGTTGACCCGCACTCCGCGCGCTGCAAACTCGGCGGAAAGCCCCCGCACCACGCCGGAAATGGCGGTCTTGGCGACCGTGTAGCCCATGACCAGCGGCTGCCCGATAAACGCTGTCATCGAGGAGGTGAAGATGATCGATGCCGGGCGTCCCTCGCCAAGCCGGGCGATGAACCGGCGGCTGAGTTCAAGCGCACCGCGCACATGGACGTCGAACACCGCATCAAAATCAGCCATCGTGCTGTCTTCAAACGGCTTCTTGAGCGTGTTCCCGGCGTTGTTGATCAGAATGTCGATCGGGCCGTGCCGCGCGGTCAGATCGGCCTCGAACGCGGCCAGGCTGCCCACATCGGACAGGTCGAGTTCGGCCCAGGCCACGTCCGGGCCCAGTTCTGCCGCAGCGCTTTCCAGCACATCGACGCGGCGCCCGGCGATGATCACGCGCGCACCCGCCAGACGCAGGCAGCGGGCGATCGCAAGGCCAATACCCGACCCGCCTCCAGTTACCAGCGCAACCTTGCCTTCAAGGCTGTAGATCCGCTGCAAAGCATTCGCTTCGGCAAGGTCAGTCATCGCCGACCTCCACCATGATCTTGAACACGGTGCTGCGCACCGAATCCCAATATTCAAAGGCACCGTCAGCGTCGGACCAGTCGAACACCTTGCTGATCAGAACCTCTGCCTCGTTGGCATTGTCCTCAAGGTATTCGATCACCCGGTCGAAGTCTTCGCGGTTGGCGTTGCGCGACCCAAGGATGTTCAATTCCTTGAGATTGAAATATTTTGTATCGTAGGAAACGTGTTCCTTGGAATAGCCGAGATAGACGACCCGGCCAGCGTAGCAGGCATAGTCGATCGCAGCCTGGAAGGTGGCGGGCAGTCCTACCGCCTCGATCACCAGGTTCGCGCCCTCGCCAGCGGTCAGCCGCGCGATTTCCGCAGCGGCGTCGACCTGTTCGGGATTGAGGACGCATTCGACCCCCAGCCCCAGCAGGATATCGCGCTTGCTTTCGCTCACCTCGATGACGATGACCCGCGCCCCGCGGCGCACCGCACCGATAATCGCACCGACGCCGATCATGCCACCGCCGATCACCACCACGGTTTCGTCCGCCTTGGCGCAGCCGCGCCGCACCGCGTGGAAGCCGACGGAAAGCGGCTCGACCAAGGCCCGGAACCGGCTCGACAGGCGATCGTTGAGGATGATGCTGTCTGTCGCGACGACCAGTTGCTCGACCATCCCGCCTTCGCGCTGGACTCCCAGCGTCTTGTTGTTGCGGCAGGCGTTGCGCCGGTTGGCCTTGCACGCGGAGCAATCCCCGCAGGCGATATAGGGAATCACGATCGCCTTGGCGCCAATCGCGTATTCATCCGGCACGTTGGCGCCGCGGGCGATGATGGTCCCGCTGACCTCATGGCCGGGAATCAGGGGCAATTGCGCCAGTGGATTGCGACCGAGGAAGGTGTTGAGATCGCTTCCGCACAGGCCGACATGGCCCACGCGCAAGGTAACTTCGCCCTCCTGTGGAACAGGTTCAGGCAATTCGGCGAATCCGGTTTCGCGTACATCACGGATTACAACTGCCTTCATTCGCGATCTCGCCCCAGATTGTAGAACCAGGCAACCGATCGACGCCCAGCATTCACATTTACAAAAATGTATTTCACGTGTAAAAATCATATCGGCGCTCGCGAGTCAATGGACTATCGCGTCGCTGGCTGGACGATTGGATCGGAGTTTTGCGGATGGGATCGGAAAATCAGGAGGATAGGCAATTGTCGGCCGGGCTGCTCAGGCTCCATGCCGACGACAATGTGCTGATCGTCTTGCACGACATCGCCCGCGGCGAATCCATCGCGATCGGCAATCACTCGTTCAAGTCTGAGACGGCGCTTTCACTGGGGCACAAACTTGCCGCCGTGGCGATCCGCAAGGGCGACCCGGTGATCAAGTACGGCGCGCCGATCGGCCTGGCCGGTGTCGACATTCCGCAAGGCGCCCACATCCACCTGCACAACCTGGTCAGCCAGTACACCGTTATCGAGGACATGGAACAATGACGACGCCATTGGCAAACGGGATGCTCGGATGGCTGCGCAGTGATGGCCGCAAGGGAATTCGCAACGGCATCGTCGTGGCCTACCTTGTCGAATGCGCGCACCATGTCGCCAAGCAAATCGCCCGCCCGTTCGAGGGCGATGACGTCCATGTCATCGGATTCCCCGGATGCTTCCCCAACAACTATGCCCAGGACATGATGGAGCGCCTTTGCACCCATCCCAACGTCGGGGCGGTGCTGCTCGTTTCGCTCGGCTGCGAGAACTTCAGGAAGCAGCCGCTGCTCGATGCCGTTGCGCAGACCGGGCGCCCCGTTTCCCTGCTGACGATCCAGCAGCAGGG
>JAGWUU010000289.1 GCA_028868335.1 Sphingomonadales bacterium
TGAACTCGTCCGCCACCCGCGCGTCATAGCCATAGCTGGACAGGCCATAGGAAATGCAGCCATTCGCCTGCTGGCGCTCGACAAAGGGTTCGATCATGCCCGAGCGTTTGGCTTCGGCGCGGATCCAGCGGTCTGAAAGAATCGACATGACGCGGTGATGGCGCGCGGCGCGGCGCGCATCAAGGGTCAGACCCCGTGGTATTCCCTGTACCAGCGCACAAAGCTGGGGACACCGTCCTCGATAGCGGTGGTCGGCGCGTAGCCCAGATCGCGCTGGATCGCGGAAATATCGGCATAGGTCTTGTGCACGTCGCCTGGCTGCATCGGCAGGAACTCGATCTCGGCCTTGCGTCCGCAGGCCTCTTCCAGCAGGCCGACGACCTTCATCAGGTGTTCCGAGCGGTGATTGCCGATGTTGTAGAGCGCGTGGGGTTTTACCGAACCGCCCGCCTTTTCCGCGCCGTCATCGGCGGGGGGATGGTCAAGGCAGGCCACCACGCCTGCGACGATGTCGTCGATGTGAGTGAAGTCGCGGTACATGTCGCCGTGGTTGAACACCGGGATCGGCTCGCCCGCGAGGATGCGCCGGGTGAAGTTCCACAGCATCATGTCGGGCCGCCCCCACGGGCCATAAACCGTGAAGAAGCGCAGCCCTGTCAGCGGCAGGCGGAACAGGTGGGCATAGGTTTCGCTCATCAGCTCATCAGCGCGCTTGGTCGCGGCGTAGAGCGAGACGGGGTGGTCGGTGCGGTCCTCGACCGCGAAGGGCAGCTTGGCGTTGCCACCATAGACCGAGCTGGAGCTGGCATAGACCATGTGGCCAAGCTGGCGGTGGCGCGCGAACTCGAGCAGGTTGACGTGGCCCGCAAGGTTCGAGGCAACATAGGCCTGCGGATTTTCCAGGCTGTAACGCACCCCGGCCTGGGCGCCGAGGTGAACCACCCGGTCGATGTCGCTCCCGGCCAGCGCCACGTCGAGGGCGGCCATGTCGGAGAAGTCGACTTCATGAAACGCAAAGCGGTTACCGCCCGCCTCGTCCAGAACTTTCAGCCGATCGCGCTTGAGCGAGACCTGGTAATAGGAATTGAGATTGTCGATCCCCACCACAACGTCGCCGCGCGCTAGAAGCTGGCGGGTGAGGGCAAAGCCGATGAACCCGGCCGCGCCGGTGACAAGTACACGCATGGGCCGTCCTCTATAGGCGCGCCCTTATTTCATGGTTAACACTCGGATGTTAGGGGGAATCGCATGAGCGAACCTGCCAAGATCCTCGTCGTGTTCGGGACCCGTCCCGAAGCGATCAAGCTGTTTCCCGTGGTCGCCGCGTTCAAGGCCGACCCGCGTTTTCTCGTCCGCGTCTGCGTGTCGGCGCAGCACCGCCAGATGCTCGATCAGGTGCTCGAGATCGCCGGGATCGTCCCCGACCATGACCTTGATCTGATGCGCCCGGACCAGACGCTCGACGGCCTGACCGCCGCATTGCTGATCGAGCTGGGCAAGGTGATGGACCTTGAACAGCCCGACCGCGTAATCGTTCAGGGCGATACCGCCACCGCGATGGCCGGCGCACTCGCCGCCTATTACCGAAAGATCCCGGTCGATCATGTCGAGGCCGGTCTGCGCAGCGGCAATATCTATCACCCCTGGCCCGAGGAGGTGAACCGCAAGATCATCGGCTCGATCGCCAGCCTGCACTTCGCCCCCACCGAGGTAAGCCGCGATGCGCTGCTGGCCGAGACAGTTCCGCCGGACCGTGTCCACGTCACCGGCAACACCGTGATCGACGCGCTTCACTGGGTCAGCGCCCGGATCGCCGCCGATCCCGCGCTCGCCGCGGGCCTCGCCGAGCTTGAACAGCGCTTCGCGGGCAAGCGGATCGTGGGTGTCACCAGCCACCGCCGCGAGAACTTCGGCGGGGGGATGGAGGCGATTGCCGAAGCGATCCACCAGATCGCCGCCCGGCCTGACGTGGCGGTGATCTTCCCGGTCCACCTCAACCCCAATGTCCGCGCGGTGATGCACGGAGCGCTGGGCGACCTCACCAATGTCGCGCTGATCGAACCGCTCGACTATCCGCACTTCGCGCGGCTGCTCTCGATCGCCGACATCATGCTGACCGACAGCGGCGGGGTGCAGGAGGAAGCCCCGGCGCTGGGCAAGCCGGTGCTGGTGATGCGCGAGACGACCGAGCGGCCCGAGGGGGTCACCGCCGGAACCGCCCGGCTGGTCGGCACCGATGTTGCTCGTATCGTTACCGAATTGTTCACCTTGCTCGACGATAAGGCGGCTTACGAAAGCATGGCGCGCGCCCACAACCCGTTCGGTGACGGGCACACCGCGCGCCGGATCGTGGAGTTGGTCGCGAATGAAATCGGACGTTAAGCCGGATGTCTGCGTAGTCGGACTGGGTTACATCGGCCTCCCGACCGCCGCCGTGGTGGCGCGCGCCGGGTGCCGAGTCCACGGCGTCGACGTGACGCAAAGCGTGGTCGACACCATCAACCGCGGCGAAATCCACATCGAGGAAGTCGATCTCGACGGGCTGGTCCACGGCGTCGTCGCGCGCGGTCTGCTCAAGGCCTCGACCGAAATGGCGCCCGCCGACGTCTTCGTTATCGCGGTGCCGACCCCGTTCGGGCCGGACCATGCTCCCGACATTTCCTATGTCCTCGCCGCCGGGGAAGCCGTGGCCGCGGTGCTCAAGGCCGGGGACACGGTAATCCTCGAATCGACGTCGCCCGTCGGCACCACCGAGCAGTTGCGCGACCTGATCGCCGCGCGCCGCCCCGACCTCAAATGCCCCGGCCTCACCGCCGAGACCCCCGACCTGTCGATCGCCTATTGCCCAGAGCGCGTCCTGCCCGGCAAGATCCTCGAGGAGCTGACCAACAACGACCGCTCGATTGGCGGGATCACCCCGCGCTGCGCAAGGAAGGCGCTGACCTTCTACAAGCGTTTCGTGCGCGGCACCTGCGTCACCACCGACGCCCGCAGCGCCGAAATGACCAAGCTGGTCGAAAACGCCTACCGCGACGTCAACATCGCTTTCGCCAACGAGCTGTCGATGGTGGCCGATGCGATGGGCCTCGACGTGTGGGAGGTGATCCGCCTCGCCAACCGTCACCCGCGCGTCAACATCCTCACCCCCGGTCCGGGCGTTGGCGGGCACTGCATCGCGGTCGATCCGTGGTTCATCGTCCACGGCGCGCCCGAGCAGACCCCGCTGATCCGCACCGCGCGCGGCGTCAACGACGGCAAGATCCACCACGTCGTCCAGCGTGCCGAGGCGCTGATCGAGGCACATCCGGGCAAGGCTGTCGCCTGCCTCGGCCTGGCCTTCAAGGCCAACATCGACGATTTCCGCGAAAGCCCGGCCCGCGCCGTCGCGGCGCGGCTGGCGCGCAAATATGGCGCGCGGATCAATCTGGTCGAACC
>JAGWUU010000033.1 GCA_028868335.1 Sphingomonadales bacterium
GGCACCGCCAGCTCGGCCCACGCCAAGGCGATGTCCGAACGGGTCCAGCCGCTGGTCGACCGCGCGGCGGAATTCGCGCGGCGTGCCGGGATGTAGCGTCGGTCAGAACCGCCTGACCCAGCTTGCCGCTACGCCCTTGTCATCGGGCATGGTCGCGAGATGCCCCGGGTTCTTGCGATAGAACAGGCTGAGCAAGGCAGTGCCGTCGCCGAGATTGCCGCGCCACATCAGTTCGGAATCAATCTCGCGGGTGCGCGGAGCCAGTGAGAGGAACTGGTCCGCCACGGTCGGCTGAAGCGTCGCGTAGGAATAGGCGATCGGAAGTTGCAGCGATAGGCCGCCGCTCTCGACGCGAAGGGGTTGCGACAGGCGCAGGCTGATGCTGTCATCGGCCGCGAACAGCGCGTCGCGGGAGAGATCGAGCGACCATGCCGTCGAAGCAAGGCGCGCGGTTGGTGACACGCCCATGGCACCGCGCGACCACGTCATTCCGCCTCTCAAGGCTCCGCCCAGACGCCAGCGCCCGGCGAACCGCCACCGGCCATTGAGATCGAGGAACAGGCTGTCCGCACCCGCCGAGGGCAGGCCGTCCTGAAACCGTGCGCCCAGCAACGTCCCGCGTTCACCGAGCCAGGTGATCCCCGCGGCGGCGCGAAGCGCGCCGAATGTCCGGTCGGCGTAGAGGCCCAGGCGGTCGGCGGACGCCAATTTCGTCTGCGCCACCACGCTGGTCGAACTGGACAACGGTGCCGCCGCCAGGGTGATCCCGTGATCGGCCGAAATCGAAAGCCCCCATGGGCCAAGCTGGTGCCGCACCGCCGCGGCGATGGTATTGTCCCGCTCGAAACCCAGATCTTCCAGCGGGGATCGCGCCATCAGGAAGCCCGGCTCATCGTGTCCCTGAAGGATGGATACCAGCCCGTCCGAGCCCTGGGCGAAGGCGAAAGCCAGTTGGGTCTGGGCGGAAAGCCGTGAGATCACACGCCCCGCAAGCACACGCGACTGCTCCGTATCGTGATCGCTGAGGCGCAATTGCCCTGTCCACGCCAGGCGTGCGTCGCGCGCATGGTCATCGACTGAAAACGAGAGCGCGAGGCGATCGGTTCCCATAGCGAGCCTGCGCGTCTCAAGCTCCAGCGCGGGCGCAAGTCTTGGCGCGACGCGGGCGACATTCATCCTTGCCGCCAGGTTCACCTGATAGGCCCGGCCATATTCATCGAGCACGATCGCCTTCATGCCCGATCCCGCAGCGGTCACCGCATCGCCCATTGGCGTGGACGTGACGCCCGTGCTGCCGGTCAGCGGCACGGCCATTGTCGAGCCCGCGAGGGTCATGGTTCCCTGCGGCGCGAAAGCGGCGGTTATGTCCAGTATCCCGCGCCCGTAGATGACATCGGTTCCGGTCGCGCCGCCATCCTTCGCGGTGCGCAGCAGAAGATCGACCACCTGCGTTGCGCTGAGGTTGGGGAAGGCCTGGCGCAGCAAGGCAACCGCGCCCGCGATCTGCGGGGCGGAAAAGCTCGTGCCGGAGAACACATAGACCGAGCGTGTTCCGTCGGCGTTGGTGACTACCTCCATCACGCCATTCTTATAGACGCAGCAAACACCCTCGCCGCGGGCAGCCAGAAACCATGAAGCTTCCGTACCGGCGCGGTTGGAGAACGAGGATATGACGTTGTTGACGTCCACCGATCCGGCGATGATGACATTGCCATTGCCAGCGGCGCGCAGTCCGGCGGCGAAGGGATCGGGGTTGTTCGGATTGACGGCCGGATCAGTGGATGCGCCATCATTGCCGGCGGAGACGACGACCACCACGTTGTTGGCCGCGGCATTGGCGACGGCGCTGGTCATCACGGATGCCGGAGTCGAGCCCCCCAGGGATATGTTGATGACACGCGCGCCAGCCGCGACGGCGGCATTCACCCCCTGGGCGATATTCGAATCCGCGAACTGGCAACCGCTCTTCGGGTCGGTCGCGACGGCCGTGGCGCACGTCCCCGGATCATCGGTACGGAACATGGCGATATTGGCGCTGTAGGCAATTCCCATGATTCCGGTGTTGTCGCGCGCCGCGGCCGCGACCATCGCAACATTGGTTCCGTGATCGCTGTCGGCATTGTTCAGCCCCCGGTTGCCCGCGATATCGCGTGAGGCAGGCAGGATGCGGCCGGCAAATTCCGGGCTGGTCGTGTCTATCCCCGAGTCAACGATGCCGATCGTCACTCCGGTTCCGGAATAGCCCTGGGTCCAAGCCGTAATCGCGCCGTGCTGCGCCGGACCATCGGAGCGATTGTATTCGCTGGTGATGAAGGCCGAGGACGGGATGGGCGTCGGAGTTGGTGTGGGCGTCGGCGTGGGCGTTGGTGTCGGCGCGGGCGTCACCGGGGCAGAGCTGATGCTCGACCCTCCGCCGCATCCGCCAAGCGCAGCGATCGCGGCAAGAGTGACGCATCCATGCCATAGCCTCAGCCCAAAAGCCTGCGCAGTCATACCCGGCGTCCCCTGCCTCATGCGAATGGAGCAAACCGTATTTTGCCTGTTATGAATGTGGACCGCAAATGCTTAACCGCAGATTTCTTTTGCCGTGCGCCCCTCTTCCTGCCTTGCTCCCCGGCATCCGGCGCGATAGGCGACCCTACGGCCACAAGGGCTGAACAGGAGTATCCGAGATGTCCGCCGATCTTGCAGCCGCGATCGAAGCCGCGTGGGAAGCCCGCGATGGCGTAACCCCCGCCAGCACCGACGTGCGCGAAGTGGTCGACGCCGCGATCGAATTGCTCGACAGCGGCAAGGCCCGCGTCGCCGAGCCGGACGGCCAGGGTGGCTGGAAGGTCAACCAGTGGCTCAAGAAGGCGGTGCTGCTGTCCTTCCGACTGAACGACAACGCCGTGGTGCCGAACGGCTCGGCCGGGTCGCCAGCTTTCGACAAGGTTCCTTCGAAGTTCGAAGGCTGGGGTGAGAACCGCTTCCGCGAAGCCGGCTTCCGCGTGGTCCCCGGGGCAGTGGTGCGGCGCGGGTCGCATATCGGCAAGGGCGTGGTGGTCATGCCCAGCTTCGTCAACATCGGCGCCCATGTCGGTGAGGGATCGATGGTCGACACCTGGGCGACGGTCGGCTCCTGCGCGCAGATCGGCAAGAACGTGCACCTGTCCGGCGGGGTCGGGATCGGCGGCGTGCTCGAACCGCTCCAGGCCGGTCCCGTGGTGATCGAGGACAACTGCTTCATCGGCGCGCGCAGCGAAGTGGTCGAAGGGGTGCGGGTGTGCGAAGGCGCGGTGCTGTCGATGGGCGTATTCATCGGCGCATCGACCAAGATCGTCGATCGCACCACCGGCGAAGTCCACATCGGCCGCGTCCCGCCCTATGCCGTTGTCGTCCCCGGATCGATGCCGGGCAAGCCCCTGCCCGACGGATCGCCCGGCCCCTCGCTCTACTGTGCGGTGATCGTCAAGACGGTCGATGCCCAGACCCGCGCCAAGACCGGGATCAACGACCTCCTGCGCGACTAGGCACACGACATGCCGCAACTGCTGATCCAGTTCGTGGTTTCGGCGCTGATGGTGGTGCTGTGCGTGACGGTCCACGGGTTCGGGCTGTTTGGGCTTGCCCACGCCCTGCGCACCGAAACCGCTGTGGAGCGGATGCGCCGGATTCAGCCGCTGAGCCCGCGCGGCGTTGCTTTCACCCTGGGGATCGTCGTCGCGATCCTTGCGCTCCACGGGATCGAGATCTGGACCTTTGCCTTCATCTACCTGATCACCGGCGCGGTGCCGGGGCTTGAGCACGCGCTCTACTTTTCGACGATCAGCTATTCGACAGTAGGGTACAACGATACCCACATCGTCGCGAGCTGGCGCCTGGTGGGTGCATTCGAGAGCATTCTGGGCATGGTCCTGCTCGGTTGGTCGACCGCGTTCTTTTTCCGCATGCTGGGGCGGATCGAGGCGCACTGATAGCGCTTCGCAAAAACAGTGAAGCGCTTGCACCGCCATCGTGCTATTCTTGCGCGTCTCGCAACGCAGGAGGACGTCATGCACCGCGAAGGCGAAGAAATTCACATCAGCACCGAGGAAGCGCGTTCAGGCCGACGCGGAAACCATGTGATCACCGTCCTGATCGTCAGCCTGGGACTAGCCATCGCCGCCATGTCGATTGCCTGGATTACCGGCGCGCTGACATCGCGCGATGCGGCGGGGAACCTGCGCCCGGCTGCGGGCGCTTCACCCGCGCCCTGATCAGGAAGGGCTCTAAGCCCGTTCGCGCAGGTGCGCGGCGAACCCGGCGACATATTGCGCGACAAGGCCAAGCGTTGCCGGATCGGCGATGTCGCCCTGATCGTCGATCAGACCGGCGACCCGCGATACCATCAACCGCCCTTCGCTCCACAGCTCGGCACCCAGCGTGCGCAGCACCGGAAGCCAGGCGTTCTGCGACAGGATGGTGCCAAACCCGCCCGGTGAAGCGCCGATCACCGCAACCGGCTTTCCACCAAACACCCGCGAGATGTCTGCGGCGGGACGGCTGGCCCAGTCGATCGCGTTCTTCAGCACGCCGGGGATCGAATTGTTGTATTCGGGCGTGACGATCAGCAGGCCATCGGCCTCGGCGATCCGGTCCTTGAGCGCGGTGACGGCAGCGGGAATGCCCTGCGCCGTTTCCAGATCGCCGTTGTAGAGCGGAATCGCATCGATCGGGCAATCGATCAGTGTCACGCCCGGCGGTGCGACCCGATGCGCGGCGCGCAGCAGCGCGCGGTTGTAGGAGCCCGAGCGCAGGCTTCCGGCGATTGCGGCGATGGTGACCATGAAGCACTCCGGCTCAGAATGTCGTCGGACTTTCGATCGGCGCATCGTTGCGGTGCGCCGCGGCATAGGCCTCCGCCGCCTTCAGCACCCGCATCATGTTGCCGCTGGCAAGCTTTTCCAGATCGGCCTGGCTCCACCCCTCGCGGGCCAGTTCGGTGAACAGCGCAGGATATTTGGAGACGTCCTCCATCCCCTTCACCCCGGTGTCGATCCCGTCCATGTCACCGCCTAGCCCGACGTGATCCGCACCGATGCGCCTGGCGATGTAGTCGATCTGCCCGGCGACGTCGGCGATCGAACCGGTCGGCGCGGGGTTGGCCTTGACCCATTCGTCCAACGCCGCCTTCGCCGCATCGGGAAAGCCAATGTTGAGCGCCTTCAGCCGCGCTTCCTCGCCGGCGCGGCGGGCGCTCCACTGGCGCGTATCCTCGACCACGTAGGCCGGGAAGAAGTTGACCATCACGATCCCGCCGTTGACCTTGATCGCGTCGAGCGCGGCGTCGGGCACGTTGCGCGGGTGATGGTTGATCGCACGGGCGTTGGAATGGCTGACGATCACCGGCGCGCCCGCCACCGCCAGGGCGTCCATCATGGTCCTTTCGCTGACATGGGCCAGGTCGACCAGCACGCCGATCCGCTGCATCTCGCGCACCACGTCCTTCCCGAACGGCGTCAGCCCCTGGGGCATCGGTACGTCGGTGGCGCTTTCCGCCCAGGCGAGGTTCTTGAAGTGGGTCAGCGTCATGTAGCGCGCGCCCAGCGCGTGCATCTGGCGCAGCACCGCCAGCGATCCGCCGATCGAATGCCCCCCCTCCATACCAAGCAGCGATGCGATCCGGTGGTTCTTCCACGCATTCTGGACACAGGCGCTGTCGGTGCAGAACTGCATGTCGGCGGGGTAGCGCGCGATGATCCGCTTCATCACATCGATCTGCTCGAGCGTCGCCTGAACCGCCTGCGGTTCGGGCAGGTTGGCCGAGACATAGACCGACCAGAACTGCGCCCCGACCTTACCTGCTTTGAGTCGCTTGAGATCGGTCATCATCGGCGCAACGCCCTTGGCGGCATCGCCGGTGCCGGTGGTGTCACGAAAGTCGAAGTCGCCCAGCACATCCTTGCGCCGTTCGCGCATCTGTTCGGGCACGTCGTTGTGCCCGTCCCACACCGGCGCGGCCCTGAGCGCGGCGGCGGCAACAGCTTCAGGCGTTTGGGCGGCGCCTGGACCGGCCAGCAGGAGCAGAGCCAAACCCGAGGAGACGATAGCCAGGCGCATTGCGAGAACTCCCTGTTGTAGAATGCCCAGAGCTAACCGCACAAACCTTTGACCACAAGGCTCAAGCCGGAAGATCCCCGGCATCCGCCAACACCCTGAGCATCACCGCCGCGCCGCACTGCTGCGACCGGGCGTTCGGATCGAAACGGCCATCGGCAACGAATTTCCCGCGATCGTAGAGGGTGGAGAAGCTCCACAGATAGGGGCTTGCCCGCCCCGCCCGGCGATAGCCGAAGCCGTTGTACGCCTCGAGCCGGTAGAGCAGGCGCGGCATGCTCCAGTCGGTTTGCCCGGCAAAGCCCATCAACCGCAGCGCATCGGCGGCGCTATCCTCCCAGTCGCTGGGCGGCAGCCACTTGAGCGGCCTGCCTGCCGGAACCTGATGGGTGCGCTGGGTAAGCGGAAAGTCCCCGTTGTGCAGGTGGGCACGGAAATTGAAGCTCGCTTCCAGCCCATGCACCGCGGCGATGAAGTACCATGGCACTCCCAGCCGCTTGCCGACGCCTTCGTAGCGCTCGCGCGATTGGCGCATCATCGTGAGGTGCCAGGTTGCGCTGTCCTGATGCTCGGGCCGCACCCGCGCCGAGGCGAACCACGAAGCATATTCTCCCGCAATGTCGTCGAAGTGCAGCGATGTCGAAGGCCGGGGCGCCAAAATCTCAGGTTCGGGCAGGGCAGCCTGCGACAGTTCGATCTTCGCAAGGCCGAGGGGTTGGCTTCCACCGGGTGCGTCGGCCAGCCGCAAGGGGCGCACCGGCGATCCGGTCAAATGCAGCAGGCTCCCGCTCTCGGTCCTGATGCCGGGCGGCGCACCGACGGACTGGCCGAACCATGCGTCGGGCGCGTCATACTGCGTGCGGTGAAGCTTGGCGAGCAATCCGCCTGCCTGATCCGCCAGATCGGGGCTCACCGTCGCGGCCCGGTCGATCAAGGCGACCAGCCGCGGCATCGCCGATTCGTATAGACGATCGGGATCGGTTGGTAGCGCCCCGTCTCCGAACGCCAGCGGCGAGGTTGGCAGATGCATGGCCTTGGCCTGCTCCTCCATCCTCATCACACCCGAAACGATTTGCGCAGCCTGGCCAAGTTCCGGCGGCAGGGCCGCGCGCAGAGGCTCGGGCAGCTTGCCACCAAGCAACCTGCCAAGATCGCCAAGGCTCTGCATTGCGCGCACCGGAACCGCGATGGCCAGCGCAGCGAGCGACAAGCCAGTCCCAAGTGCGGCGCGACGGCTGAAGGCAGCGTACATCGACTCACCCCCTCGTGGCCAAGTCTATCATTTCCTTGGCAAAGGGCCAGATGGACACATCGGGGAAGGCCACCACCTGTTGTCGGGCAACGGATGGTCGGGATGCGCGAAGGGCTTGCGCACGGCGGCCGGTCATGCTTGCGCTGCCCGGATGACTCTGCTGTCCGATCCCTTCGTGCTGGCCATGGCAGTGATCGCCGTGATCATCCTCGGCCTTGCCAAGGGCGGGTTTTCGGGGCTGGGCGCGCTTGCCACCCCGCTTATGGCACTGGCCATTCCGCCAACCCGCGCAGCGGCCTTGTTACTGCCGGTGCTCCTGGTGCAAGACGTCGTCAGCGTGTGGTCGTTCCGCAAGACGTGGGACCGATGGATCGTCGCCTGGATGCTGCCGGGAGCGGCGCTGGGCATTGCCCTGGCGGCATGGTTCGCCGCCTCGGTCGACGAAGCGCAGGTCATGCTCCTCCTCGGCGCGATTACCCTTGGCTTCGGCCTATACCGGCTGTGGATCGAGCGCGGCGGCCGCATCGCGGCGGCTTCGAATTCACCGGGCTGGGTTGGCCTGCTGTTCGGTGCGGGCACCGGTTTCACCAGCCAGATCGCCCACGCCGGCGGCCCGCCGTTCCAGATGTGGGTCACGCCGCGCCGCCTGCCCCACGAAGTCTTCGTTGGCACCAGTTCGATCACCTTCGCCGCGATCAACTGGATGAAGGTGCCGAGCTTTATCCTGCTTGGCAGCTTCGACCGCGAACTGCTCGCCGCCGCGGCACTGCTTGTCCCGCTCGCGGTGGTCAGCACGCTGGGCGCGGTTTGGATCATCCGTCGGCTGGATCCCACGCGGTTCTACGCGCTGATCTATTGGCTGATGGTCCTGCTCGGCGTTCGGCTGGTGTGGAGCGGACTGGGCTTGTAGCGGCCGGGCGTCAGTTGATCCGCGCCAGCAGCGTTCCCGCGTTGCGCGCCAGCGTCGGCGAATCCATCGCTCCGGCCTCCTGCGCCACACCGGCTGCCCGCGAGCAGAATTGGCCGGGATCGCTCTGCATCGAGAAACGGTTGTAGAGCGTCGTCAGGTGACGATCGAGGTCCGCCCGATGCCTGTTGTGCTCTGCCGTGTAGGCCGATGCCAGCAAGCTGCGGTGGCGGCTGAGAAGCCGCGAATAGGCCGGGGCCACGGCATCCCGTCCATCACCCCGGCATGACAGTGCCGCGACGTTCAACCCGGCGCGCAGGTGCCACAGGTTTTCCGAAGCAAGTCCGGCCGAGAGCGAATGCCCGGTGCCTCCTCGAACATATCTGGCCTGCGCTGGAGTTCCGCAGGCGCAAATGGCTGCGGCAAAGGCTGCGACGAACGCAGCCGCATGCGACGATTTCATGGATACGACCCTCCCGCGCTCGTGATGCCGCCGGTCGGCCCGCCCGGCAAGACCGCGAACCATCGGTCTGCGGCAGCTTGCCCGGCGATTGCGGCCAACGCCGGAGCGCCCGGTTGGCGTGACGATGAAGCGTGCATGACACTAGCCAAGCCGCGCCTTGCCTGCCATTGCCGCGAATGAAGGGAAATGCACATGGCGGCAGACGACGAAGACTATGTATATGACGAGGACAGCGGCGAATGGCTGCCCGCTTCGGAGCTTGCCGCCAAGCGCGCTGCCCAAGGCCAGGTCGAAATCCGCGACGCGGTTGGCAACCTGCTGCAGGACGGCGATGCCGTCACGCTGATCAAGGACCTGGACGTCAAGGGCGCGGGGCAGACGCTCAAGCAAGGCACCCTGATCAAGTCGATCCGTCTGACCGGCGATCCGCAGGAAATCGACTGCAAGTACCCGGGCATCAAGGGCCTGGTGTTGCGGGCAGAATTCGTCCGCAAGCGCTGAGGCCGCGATGGAGCGCGTCGCCACCCTCACCCTCAACCCGGCGATCGATTCGGCGTGCGAGGCTGAGGCGGTTTCGGCGACGCGCAAGATCCGCACCTTCGGCGAGCGCTACGATCCGGGCGGCGGCGGGCTCAACGTGGCGCGCGTGCTGCATCGCTTCGGTATCTCGGCCGAGGCCATCTACCTTTCGGGCGGACCCACCGGGGCTCTCCTCGACGAACTGCTCGACGAAGCGGGCCTGCCGCACCACGCCATCCCGATCCACGATCACACCCGGATGAGCCTGGCGGTCTATGAGCGCTCCACCGGGCACGAGTACCGCTTCGTTCCCGAAGGGCCGCTGGTGCGCGAGGAGGAATGGCGTGCGCTGATGGGCGCCTGCTTCGCCAGCCCCGCGGAATGGGTCGTCGCCTCGGGTTCGCTGCCGCGCGGAGTACCCGATGATTTCTTCGCCCGCCTTGCCGCACCGCTGGTTGCGCAGGAGCGCAAGCTGGTGGTCGACACTTCTGGCGCCGCACTCAAGGCCTGCTTCGCGGCCGGTGCGATGTACATCGCCAAGCCCAGCGTGGGCGAGTTCGAGGCCTTTCTCGGTCGCTCGCTCAAGACCCACGCCGAAGTGGCCGAGGCCGCTTGCCCGCTGGTCGCGGCGGGCAAGGCGCGGATGATCGCCGTGACCATGGGCGAGGAAGGTGCGGTCCTCGCCCACGAGGGCGGCGTGCTGACCCACCCCGGTATCAAGGCTGTCGCCCAATCGACCACCGGGGCGGGTGACAGCTTCGTCGGCGGCCTGGTCGAGGGCCTGATCCGCGGCGAGCCACTGGAGCACGCTTTCCTGCGCGCCATCGCCGCTGGTACGGCGGCGGTGCTGCACCCCGGCACCGAACTGTGCCGGATCGAGGATGTCAGCCGCCTGCTGCGCGAACTGGGCCGCTAGAGCGATTTTCGGTCAAAATCGAACAAGGTCTGTAGCTCAGTTTCCCAAGGTCTGGGCATAGGGCCGCGCCACTGCACGGAACTTCCCTGCCTTGACCGCCGGATCGGCGGCGATCAGGGCATCGGCTTCGCGCTGGTTGCGGGCGCGAAGCAGGATGAACCCGGTGTCCTTGCCCACCGGACCGGCGCTTTCGATCAGGCCCTGGCCCTGCAACCCCTTCCAATAGGCGTAGTGTCCGTCGCTCCCGCCCGAGCGTAGCGGCTGGCCTTTCTTCCAGCCGGGCCCCGGACCGATCACCACCGCATAGAGGTGCCCATCCTTGCGCGGCGGTAGTGCCTGTGCGGACTTGCCCACCGACGCCGACTTGTCCCCCTTGACGGCCTTTTCGGGCGCTTCGTCCTTCGCTGGCCTTGCGCCCTTCTTGTGCCGCTCGGACGGTTTCGGCGCGGCCTTGTGCTTCGGGGCGGTAGTCTCGTCGTTTGCAGCTTCGGCGTGACCCTTGTGGTGCCTGACCCGTGCTTCCGCGCCATGCGGAACGGCGAGAGCGACCAGTGCCAGCGCGGCCAGTGCCAGCGCGGCAGGGGCGGCATCGCGCCGGGTCTGGCGCGGGCTTGCGATATTCATGGAGTGAGGCCCTCAAGGCGTTTCGATTCGCCGCCTCATCGCTGATCGCCGTCCCCTGGTCGCCGCCGCTGCGCTGCGCCGTGCCGCAGGGACGGCGGCCGGATCGGGCCGAAAACCGGCAGGACACCATCAAGGTGACACCGTGTCCGCACCTTTTGTTTATTATTTCCGATAGTTGCTTCGAACAAGGTGACAGATTTGCCGTTTTCAGGCGTCACCCTCGTCAGTGATGAAATCTCCATCGAGCGAACGCAGGTTCGCCCCGCTGCGTACCTGCGCGACCAGATGGGCGAAATAGCCCGCCCAGGCCCCGCGCGAGGTCCGGGTCGCCGCCTCATGCGGCACATAGAACCGGTTGCGGGCCGAAAGCAGGAATACGGTCAGGCGCTCGTCGAACATCCGGCGGCTGCCGACCAGCTCGCCCTTGTGGTGGACAGGCACCTCCACCCCGTTGAGCGCCCGATCGAGCGCGGCCTGATGCAAGGCATCGTACCCCGATTGCACCGCCGCCTCCCAGGCGAGGTCGAACGGCTGATCGCGCAGCCGCGCCTTGAGCCGATAGGCCGATTGCCGGCTCATCCCCACGACCCGCGCCGCAAGGGCAACCGAATGGGTGGCGGCAAGCTCGGTCAGAAACCGCGCCATCTTGGTGCGCGACCAGTGGCGCTCATGGGTTTGAGGGATAGGGCGGGCGGGCGTCAGCGGAAGGGAGTCGTGCATCGCACAGCGTAAGACATATTTGGGCGATGTAGGAAAGATTGCGCCGGTGTCCGCCGCACGCGGAACGGTGCGGACGGCGCCCGACGCAGCCGGACAGGCAGGTCAATCGTGCTCCCTGCCCCCAGCCCCGATATACAACTCTCGCCCGCCTTCGTTATAGACGCGGCTCATTTCCTCCATTCCCTTCGCCGCCTCGTCCGCCGCGATGAATGCCGTGCTCTCCTGGTTCTGCTTCGCCGCAAAGTCGCGCACTTCCTGCGTGATCTTCATCGAGCAGAACTTGGGGCCGCACATCGAGCAGAAGTGGGCGCTCTTTGCGCCTTCCGCGGGCAGGGTCTGGTCGTGGTATTGTTCGGCCGTATCCGGGTCGAGCGAGAGGTTGAACTGGTCGCGCCAGCGGAACTCGAAGCGGGCGCGGGACAGGGCGTCGTCGCGGACCTTGGCGGCCGGGTGGCCCTTGGCGAGGTCGGCGGCGTGGGCGGCGAGCTTGTACGTTACCACGCCGACCTTGACGTCATCGCGGTCGGGCAGGCCGAGGTGTTCCTTGGGCGTGACGTAGCAGAGCATCGCGGTGCCGAACCAACCGATCATCGCGGCGCCGATGCCGCTGGTGATGTGATCGTAGCCCGGGGCGATGTCGGTGACGAGCGGACCGAGGGTGTAGAACGGCGCCTCGCCGCAGGCCTTGAGCTGCTTGTCCATGTTCTCCTTGATCTTGTGCATCGGCACGTGGCCGGGGCCTTCGATCATCACCTGGACGTCCTGCTCCCAGGCGCGCTTGGTCAGCTCGCCCAAGGTGTAGAGCTCAGCGAACTGGGCTTCGTCGTTGGCATCGGCGATGGAGCCGGGGCGCAGGCCGTCGCCGAGGCTGTAGGCGATGTCATAGGCCTTCATGATCTCGGTGATTTCGTCGAAGCGCTCGTAAAGGAAGCTCTCCTTGTGGTGGGCAAGGCACCACTTGGCCATGATACTGCCGCCGCGCGAAACGATCCCGGTGACGCGCTTGGCGGTCATCGGGATATAGGGCAGGCGCACCCCGGCGTGGATGGTGAAATAGTCGACGCCCTGTTCGGCTTGTTCGATCAGGGTATCGCGAAACACCTCCCAGGTCAGGTCCTCGGCAATCCCGCCAACCTTTTCGAGCGCCTGGTAGATCGGCACGGTGCCGATCGGCACGGGGGAGTTGCGGATGATCCATTCGCGGGTGTCGTGGATGTTGCGCCCGGTCGAAAGGTCCATCACCGTGTCGGCGCCCCAGCGGATCGACCAGACCATCTTGTCGACCTCGCTCGCGACGTCCGATGCCACCGCCGAGTTGCCGATGTTGGCGTTGATCTTGACCAGGAAGTTGCGACCGATCGCCATCGGTTCGCTTTCCGGGTGGTTGATGTTGCTGGGAATGATCGCGCGGCCGCGTGCGACTTCCTGGCGGACCCATTCGCCGGTGACGTAATCGGGGATTTCCGCGCCCCAGTCCTGCCCGTCGCGAACCAGATCGCGGACCATCTCGCGCCCGAGGTTTTCGCGAGTGGCGACATATTCCATCTCAGGCGTGACGATCCCGCGGCGGGCGTAATGCATCTGGCTGACGTTGGCGCCGGGCTTGGCGCGCAGCACCGTGCGGCGCACGTTGGGGAAGGCGGGGACGCCGCCCGAACGGTCCGGGCCGAGCTGGCCGTTATCCTCGGGCCGAACCTCGCGCTGGGCCACCTCCTCGACATCGCCGCGCGCGCGGATCCATTGGGCGCGCAGTTCGGGCAGGCCCTTGGCGATGTCGATGCTGGCGGCCGGATCGGTATAGGGGCCGGAGGTGTCATAGACCCGCACCGGCGGCTCGCCGCTGGATGCCTCAAGGCTGATCTCGCGCATGGCGACGCCCAGCGGCCCGACGTGGATCTTGGCCGAGCCGCGAATCGGGCCGGTGGTGACGCCTATTTCCAGCTTGCTGTTGATGTCGGCCATATGCGCAGTGTCCTTTTCGGACGGATCGAGAGCGCTGCAACCGGCCCTCCCTCCGCCCGTGCTAACGGGTTCAGGTTCGACGGGTCGGGCCGCGTGACCGGCCCCTCTCAGCCGCACTGGCTCCCCGGGGATGGGCGTGACTTTAGGCGAGTGGTTCCGCGCCGTCCAGCCCGTGCCGAACGGCAATGCACCCTAATCGAACAGCATCCGGCGCCCGGCGGGCATGGCGCGCCAATCGTGGCCTGCGGGCAGGGTGCCGTCGCGCACCATGGCGTCGATCCGGCGCTGCTTGCCGCGCCGATCGCCGCGCAGCCAGTCAAGCAGGTCATAGAACAGCGCCGACCGGCGCAGCGCCCGGAGCGGAACGCGGGCCTCATCCTCGGTCCGATCGTTGATCGAGGAGACGAGGCTGGTCGGCGCCACCCAGGCGCCCTTGGGCGCTACCAGCGCGCGCATTCGCGGACGATAGGGCAGGACATGATAGATATCCGCCGGGCCGAGCAGCGGCACCGCCTCGGCCAATCGACGCTGCGCCTCGGTTCGGGTGATGACATAGGCATGGGCGCCCTCGCCCCCGTCGGACAGGGTGAAGGCGCGAAAGCCATGGCCCAGGTCGAGCCCATCGTTGCGGTCGTAGGCGACCAGGCCGCGCTCGTTGTGGGCATCGACGTCGAGGAACAGATAGTCGAAGCGGTCGGTCGGCAGGCGCTGGCGCAGCAGCGGCGCGAAGCGGCGGTCAATCAGGCCGTCGTCCTCCAGCACCACCGCGCAATCCGCCCCACTGGCCACCAGCGCTTCCCACGCCTTTGCATGCGACAGGTGGCAACCGATCTCGCTGGGGGTGAGCGCCCTGCCGGGAGCGACCGCGGCGGCCCGCGCGGCCTCGCCCATGGTCCGGCCGTCAACCCCGTCGAGCACGGTGAACGCGATGCCCAGCCGCTGGTGATGGCGTGCAACCCGCTCTCGCCGCGCTGTCGCTTCGGGCAGCGAAAGAATAAAGACCGGGATCGCCTGCGGCATGCCCCCGCATAGACGAGCCGCAAGTTGCTGTCATCCCGACAGGTTTGCCCGCTGCAACGCGCCCTTGCCCCAGGTTTCGGCGCGGTCCAATTGCAGCGTGATGACCATGCTCTATCGCCTTGCCGCAGACGCCGCCGTGATCGCCGTGCGGTTCGGCGCGGCGGGCGGCAACGATCCGTGGAGCGGCGGCACGATCGCGCCCGGCCAGTTTGCCCCGGTGATCACGGCGGGACGCGAGTTCGTCGCCGGGCCACGACGCGAGGGCCAGCCGCGGCGGATCGTGCCGCGCCAGTGGGGCGTGCCGCCGCCACCTGCGGCCGGAGAGAGCGGACGCGGCGTGCTGACCGTGCGCAACCCGGATTCACCGTTCTGGATCGGCAACCTGCGCAACAGCGAATTCCGCTGCCTGGTGCCGACGACAGCGGTTATGGAATGGGGCAGGACCGATCCCGTGACGGGCAAGCGCCGCGCGCACTGGTTCGCCTGCGCCGACCAACCGCTGTTCGCGCTGGCCGGAGTGTGGAAGGACAGCGAAGTACCAAGCTTCGCGCTGCTTACTTGCGGGGCGAACGCCGCATTTCGCCACGCCGGGCGCGATGCGATGCCGGTGATCCTGCCGAACGACCCTGATGCCTGGCACGTCTGGCTCCACGCCGACTGGAAGCGCGCGGCGGAGATGCTGGCGCCCTATCCTTCTTCGTGCATGAATGACGCGGTTAGTTGAACCGACCCGCGCCCACCACCACCAGCGCCAGCCCCAGCGCGATCGTCGACAAGGCCCAGCCGCGCTGCATATTGCCCAGGCTGCGCAGCCAGAACTGGGTGTAGATGTCGCAGAAGCCGAGGATCACCAACGCCTCGATCATCATCAGCCCGCCCATGCCCTTGAGCACGCAGGCCAGCACGTCGGCAGGGGCCCAGGGATTGGCAAGGTAGATCACCGTGCCCACCACCAGCTCGAGCATGCCGCACACGAACTGCATCGCGGGGGATCGTTCCACCTCTTCGATCATGGTGCGCCAGATGCCCGGCTTGCGCAGCGCGCCGACCCCCGCGAACAGCGCGGAAAGGCCAAGCACCAGCGCCGACCAGGCGGTAACGTCGATTGGCATTCTATTCTCTCCTAGCCCGAGTGTTTCTCCCCACCTGGGCCACCCTTGTCGGTTGTGGTGGCACGATGGCGAGCGATGGGCGTCTTGTCCAGCGCCAGACAGCCCATGACCGCTCTGGACTTCGCGCCGGTGCCTCAACATACTCGTCCCGCCATCGTGAAGTCGGAGAGAGACTCGGCCATGTCCACACAGGCGGCAATGCCCACGCACTCGGATCGCCCGATCAACCCGGTCGATGTCAGCCAGGATGCGCTCTACGTCGAGGACCGCTGGCGCGAGCCCTTTGCGTGGCTGCGCGTCGAAATGCCGGTATCGTGGCGGCCGGAAAGCCCGTTCGGCGCCTACTGGTCGGTGGCCACGCACGACCTGGTGCAGGAAGTCGAGCTGCACCCCGAAATCTTCTCGTCGAGCTGGGACAAGGGCAACATCACCATCGCCAATGCGGTCAACGGGCAGGAGTTTCCCAACTTCATCGCCCAGGACCCGCCGATCCACACCGCCCAGCGCAAGGTCATCGCCCCGGCCTTTTCCCCCAGCCAGATGATGAAGCTCGACGGGGCGGTGAAGGCGCGGACCAAGGAACTGATGGACGCCCTGCCGGTGGGCGAAACCTTTGACTGGGTAGAGCGTGTCTCGTTGCCGCTGACACTGGGGATGCTGTGCATCCTGTTCGACATGCCGTTCGACGAATGGCGCGACATCAAGCGTTGGTCGGACTGGGCCAGCGGGGTTTCGGCCGACAATCTCAACGAGGAATACCAGGCGCGGTTCCTGGCCGAAATGGGCGAAATGCTCGCCCGTTTCGACCGCGAACTTGAGGACCGTCGCGGCAAGCCGCCGACCGATGACCTGCTCAGCCGCATGGTCCATTCCGAGGCGATGGGCCACATGGAGCCGATGGAGCGGATCGCCAACATCGCGCTGCTGATCGTTGGCGGCAACGACACCACCCGCAATTCGATGTCGGCCTTTGCCTGGGGGCTGCACCAGTTTC
>JAGWUU010000290.1 GCA_028868335.1 Sphingomonadales bacterium
GGCCCTGCGCGATCTGGTCGAGGGCGGCGAGGGCGGGGCGCTGATGGACGCGGTCCGTGACTGGCCCGGCCCGCCGCTGGCCGATGCTCTGCCGCTGCGGGTAGCAGGGGGAATCCACGCGCTGCACCTCAACGGCGGAGAGGGCGAACTGTCGCGCATCTATGCGGGCGAGCCTGACATCGACGATGCGGCGATCGTGCGCGACGTGATCCATCGGCGCGAGGCAGATCTGCTGCCGTGGCTCGACGGTCCACCACAGACCAACGAGGCGGGACGATCATCGAACTTCATCGCCGCGATGCTGTGGCTGGCGGAAAGGGGACTGCCGCCGCGCTTCGAATGCCTCGAAATCGGTTCGAGCGCCGGGATCAACCTGATGCTTGATCGGTACCACTATGATCTGGGCGGGGTGCATGTCGGGCCCGAACCGGGGGCGATGCGCTTCAAGCCGGACTGGGAAGGCGACGCCCCACCGGACCGTGCAATCCAGATCGTTTCGACAAGGGGCTGCGATGTCGCGCCGGTCGACCTGACCGATCCTGCGCAGGCGCTGCGGCTCAAGGCCTACATCTGGCCCGAACACACCGTGCGGTTCGAACGGATGGAAGCGGCGGTAGCAGAGGCGGCGAAGTCGCCGCCGGATATGGTGCGGATGAACGCCGCCGAGTTCGTCGAAGCGGAATTGGCAAAGCCGCAGCAGGCCGGAACGACGCGGATGCTGATGCACTCGATCGTCTGGCAGTACGTCCCAGAGGACCAACAGGCTCGGGTGACGGCGGCGATGGAGGCAGCCGGGGCGAGGGCAACGGCGGACCGGCCGCTCGCCTGGGTTTCGCTGGAGGCGAACCGGGTACTGCATATTCACGAGATGATGGTGCGTTACTGGCCGGGCGGCGAGGAGCCGGCGCGGGTCACCCGCGCGCATCCGCATGGCGCGTGGATCGCCTGGGGCGGGAGCGACCGGCGCGTCTAGCTGGTTCCTGATTCCGGACTGTGCTGTCGTTCGCGCTGCGCCTGCCGTGTCTCGTAACGGGAGCGCAGGGTGTTGCCAAATTTCCAGCCGCGCGCTTCCATGCGCTCCATCCAGCCGCCGTGATAGCTGCCCCATTCCCACACTGCCGTAACCAACAGGATGGCAACGCACAGTTCTGCGTAGAGCAACGCGGGAACCGGAAAAGTTGAGCCAATCAGCGCCAGAACCAGGTTCAGCGCAATCGCCAGACCGTGCGAGAAGGGAAAGTTGTGGTTCGTCGTGGAGTACCGCTTGAAATAGGCCAGTCCGACCAGGAACAGCACCGCGCCACCGAGTTGGGTGAGGATCAGCGGGTGTTCGGCCTTGCCGGTCCAGTTCTCCATCAACAGCGAATCGCCGACCGCGAAGATCACGATCCCCAGCACGATCGGCATGTGAAGGTAGGTGTAGGCGTTGCGGGCGATGCGGCCCGCCTGCTCGTGCCCGGAAATCAGCCGCGCACCGCGTTCGGCGCCGATGTCGAAATAGAGCCACCAGACCACCGCCGATCCAGCGAAGGCGATGAACAGCGCTGCATAGCGATCCGCGCTCAATACCCCGTCAAGCATTGCCGCGCCGCTGACGACGATCCCTTCGCCAAGCGCGATGATGATGAACAGCGAACAGCGCTCTGCCATGTGGCTGCCTGAAATGTCCCAGTCACCGGTGGTCGAGCGTCCAAGGACGGGCGTGGCGAACATGGTCAGTGGCCCGGCATATTCGATCGCCAGCGCGGCCAGCCACAAGGCGATCTGTGCCACGCCCCCCAACCATGCTCCGGCCAGCCACAACGGCGCGGAAGCTATGAAGTAGCAGGAAATCCGCGCCATGTTGCGCAACCGCGATTGCGCTTCATGGCGCAGGACTATTGCCATGACCACCGACCGGCCAAGTTGCAGGGCAATATAGCACCCCGCAAACAGCAGTGCCTTGCCAGCAAAGGCTTCGGGCATGGCGATCGCCATGATCAGGCTGAGGAACATCAGCGCAAGGATCAGGAGCCGGATCGGCAGGCGATCGGGGTTGGCCCAATTGGTGACCCAGACTGTGTAGATCCACACCCACCACACCCCGAGGAACAGGATCACGCCTTGCAGAAAGCCCAGCCAACCGGGGTGATGGCCGATGAAATGCGAAAGCTGGGTAACGGCGAAAACGTACACCAGATCGAAGAACAGTTCGAGGTTGCTGACCGGAGCATGGCCGCCGCCGTGGTTGCGCAGCAGCGATCGGCGCGCGCGCTCATTGGCGGCGGCAACCGCCGCGCCGATCCCACCGGACGGCACGGGCCTGGGCCGGGCAATGGCCGAGGGATCAGGCTGAGGTTCGGTCAAGGAATACGTCCATTGCCGCGTTGACCGGGCCCGGAGCCTCCCACGGAACGAAGTGGCCGCAGTTGCGTACGCGCACCAGGGTCATGTCGTGGACCAGGCTTTCCAGACCGTCGAGATTTTCAGGCGGCAGGGCAAGGTCGTCGAGTGCCCAGATCACCAGGGTCGGGATTGTCAGCGGCGGCAGGACGGGCGGCGCCCTGTCGGCTGGCATGGCATATGGTTCGTCCAGCGCGGGCACGTAGAGAGGACTGGCGCGATACCAGTTGAGCATCGCGAAGGCCGCATCGCGGTTTTGCCAGTCGGCCAGCAGCGCGGCGCGCTCCTCCGGTTCCATCGTGTCAGCGGTTATCGCTTGCCCATCGAACGCCTTGAGCAGCATGCCCATGAGCCCGTGTTCGCGCACCAGATCATCATTCGCCGTATCGCGAAAGGCACGCATGTACTGGCTCGACTGGCGCTGGTGCCGATTTTCCCAGACGAGGCGGGAGAAGCCGATCGGGTGCGGCGCATTGGCGATCACCGCGCGGGGCTCGCGCCCGTTCGCCTGGCCCATCATCGCCACTCCCCAGGCGATCGCGCCGCCCCAGTCGTGACCGACCACGGTGAATCGATCGATACCCAGCGCGTCGGCAAGCTGGAACACATCGCCGATCAGCTTGTCGGTGGTGTAGCTTGCCACATCCTGCGGCTTTGAAGATCCGCGATAGCCGCGCTGGTCCGGCGCGACGCAGCGGTAGCGATCAGACAGATGGGCGATCTGATGCCGCCAGGTGCGGTGGCTTTCGGGAAAGCCATGGAGGAAGATCAGGGCAGGGGCGTTGCGCGGGCCTTCGGCGAGCACGTCGAGTTCGATTCCGGAAGGGAGAGTGAGACGTTCCATGGCCACAGCTGATACGCCTGCATTCCCCGTTCGACAATTGCGCGGGAGCCAAACGTCCGGGTTTGGCAAATAGCCTGGAATTCTTGCGCCTGACGCCCCAACGGACTCTGGCGGCACTGGCGGACTGTATGATACGCTTATGTTTCTCCGGGGGATATTTCGTCATGCGCAAGCTAGCTTTTGGT
>JAGWUU010000034.1 GCA_028868335.1 Sphingomonadales bacterium
CGCCAGCCAGCCGGGTATCGACCGAAACGAACACCCTCCCACGCCGGATTTGCCGTTCATAGTAATTCGCTTCGCGTCCATCGACATCGTGGTCGGTAAGCATCTTGGCTATAGCCCCGCCGGTCGCGCCAAAAATGCCGCTCAGCGAGGCGACTGAGCCGAGGCTGGTGCCCGCAATCGCCCCGGCCGCTGCAACCGCGCCAAGCCCCGGCACCATCACCAGAATGCCGATGCCCAGCAAGGCGCCGGCAAGTCCCCCGCCAGCAACCGCCGCGGCGACGCTCATCCTTGAGTGCCCTTTCCAGGATTCGTCGCCATCTGGCGAAAATTCGCCCGCGCGTCGGAGCAGCGAAATCGATCCTTCGGGAATTCCCGCGACCTTGAGAGCAGTTACCGCCTGCTGCGCATGGTCGACGTCATCAAAAATCGTCGCCACCACGAAATCGCGACGCAAGGTCATCTGGGCGCGGGCGGCGGCAAATGCGGTGGCGAAGGCGTCGCGATCGTGACCCGTTGCGAAAATCACCCTCAGGCCCGCGGTGTGGTGCAATTTCTCGACGCTGGGCGATGTCGCGCCTTCGTCGATAGTGCGCAGCAACAGGTCTATGGTCGTGCGGCGCATCTTCTGGTCGGTGCCGCGGTTGATCCACTCGGTCAGCAGCGGGCGCGGATGATCGGGATTGAGATAGTTCAGCGCAGGCAGTTCCTCCGCCTTGATCACGTAAACCGGTTCAATGTTCCGTTCTTGCCCCATCAAAGCGATAGTATGCGTTCACGATGAATGAGGCCAGCGGCCTGCCGACTGTGTCTCGTCCCAGAACATCCTGGCGAGCATTGGTTACCTGTGGTCGGAGCGGTGGAAGGCGGTGGCACCACGGGCCACCACCTTCACATCAGGCTGCCCTCGCCAACGCCGTTCGAACTCGCCCAGATCGCGGCCTGCGTGCGGTTCCTGACCTTGAGCTTGCGCAGGATCGCCTTGACGTGGACCTTTACCGTCGCTTCGCACACATCAAGTTGACGGGCGATGGTCTTGTTCGGATAGCCCGCCATCAAGCAGCACAACACGTCACATTCGCGCGGCGAAAGGTTGGTGCTGGCCATGCTGCTCACCGGCGCGGGATGCATCGGAGTGGAGACAGCACTTGAATCGAGAGCGTCGAGCAGGTCCGACGGAATGACCTTTTCGCCAAGCGCCGCGAGCCGCAACGAGGTCATCAGCGGCTGCGAACGAATGGTCTTGACGATATAGCCCTGGGCACCTGCCTGAAAACAGGCGAGCATCGCCGCCATGTCGAACCGTTCCGCCAGAATGACAGGCATGGCGTTCTCGGCGCGCGATTTCAGTTCTTCAACCGCCTCGAACTGGAATGCGCTATCGGGTTCGTCGACCACGGCCAGAAAACGGTCCGATGTCTCGGCCATTTCTTCGACCGAATTGATCGACTTGAAAACATCGAATCCTTCGATCCGAAGAAAGTGAGCAAGACCCTCACGCGAAATATCATTTGAACTGACAACACAGACGCTGCTGGACATGACCATCCCCTGATAGAATTTGGCTGCGACCACTTCTATCTTTTGGGCCTGTCGGACCACTTTGGTCTCGCCATGGCGGGATCGACTCAACCGCGACTCAGGTTGGTGCCATTAACTTTGCGACATGTTAGCTCGTTAATCAACAAGGCTTACACCCTGCAATATTAACTAGGATTTGCAGATAGTTAATAGAAGTTGCTGTGAAGGAGGTCCGGCGAATCGTCCCATAATGGGATGAATCGGATTAACCAGTCGGTTTGAAGGCCGATCAGAACAGCGATTCGCGCACCACTATCGTATCACCCGGCGCAATTTTCAGTGCGGGTCCGTCAAGTTTTACGCGCCTCGCCTCGGTCCAGTCCTGGCGCTTGAGCGCGATCTGCCTGTGGCTGGCGCGGGGAGTGAAACCGCCGGCCCGGGCAACGGCCTGCTCGAACGTCAGGTCGCCGGTGTAGGGGTATTCGCCTGGTGTCTTTACCTCACCCAGGATGTAGAATGGCCGGTGCTCGACGATCTCGACCGTCACGCGCGGTGAAAGCACGTAGCCGCCCGCCTTGAGCCGATCGCCGATCGCAGTGGCGAGATCACCGGGGATCGCGCCCTGCGCCTTGACCGGTTCTATCAGCGGCATGGCCAATTCGCCATCGACCCCGATCTGGTAGTTGCCCGTCAGCGATGGCTCGTCGAAGACAGTGACACGCAGCTTGTCGCCCGCAGCCATGCGATAGCCCGAGGCGATCTCGGCGTTGAGCCCCGAGGCCGTCAGCAGGGTCCCGTTCGAGGCAGCCGGAGCCGGGCTGCAAACAAGGCCGAACGCCAGCACCGCCGCGACGGCGCTGCCACCCAGTCGTCGCACGTTTGAATATCCCGCCATGGCCTGTCCTATCCTGCACATTTACCGATCGCGCAGCCCGAATCGGGGCGCCGGATTCTTGCAGCCCGAAGCTAGGTCAGGCGACGGCAGGGGCCTATTATCCAGATGAGTGAAACGGCGCGGATCGCGCCGCCGCGCGGCTATCCCTCAGGGGGGGTAGCCAGTACACCCAATGCCCGGTTGAGGCGCGGGCCAATTTGGCCAAACTTTCCAATAGATGCCGGACGCGCAAACCTGCCGACTCGGGCATTGCCTCAATCCGGTGACAAGCAATTGACACAGCGACTTAAATTGGACTTCGACGAGCAGATTGCCGAATCTGATCGCGTCCAGGTTGTCGGAATGACTCCGGCGAGCCTCGCCGAACGCGCGTTGATCGTGGTTCCGGCAACCGCTGCGGAGATCGACACGACCGGAAATGGCGGCGGCGTTCTCGATGCCAAGCGCCTGCTCGATATTGTCGGCAGCCTGATCCTGATCGTCTTCCTGGCGCCGGTGATGCTTCTGGTCGCGGTCGCGGTTTACCTGATCGACGGATCGCATCCCATCTACGCGCATCGCCGGGTGGGGCGCGGCGGGGCAAGCTTTCGTTGCTTCAAGTACCAGACGATGTGCCGGGACGCCGACCGCGAACTGGAACGGCTGCTGATGGCGAGCCCGGAACTGCGGGCGCAATGGCAGCGCGATCACAAGCTGGAACCGGATCCGCGCGTCACCCGGCTGGGCTGCATCCTGCGCATCACAAGCCTGGATGAGCTGCCGCAACTCTTCAATGTCCTGTCAGGGGACATGACACTGGTTGGCCCGCGGCCGATCGTTGCGTCCGAGTTGAGCAGGTACGGGCGCTATGTCGGCCATTATTCTGCAGTGCGGCCGGGGCTTACCGGTCTTTGGCAGGTGTCGGGTCGGAGCATGACCACGTACCGTCGGCGCGTCGCGGCGGACGTCGTCTATGTCCGGTCGCAATCGATGGTACTCGATCTGTGGATCTTGGCCCGCACGGTTCCTGCAGTCTTGACCTGCAGGGGTTCATATTAAAGGGGGGACGGGGCCTTATGCCAGGTACAAGACAAGCGCCCAGATCAGCGCGGACAATGGCACGGCAAACAGAAGGCCGCGGGAAAAGCTTCCCGACGGGTTGGTTGAAATGACCGGCTCTGGCTTGTGTTCAGGCATTGCGACCAATGGGCTGTTTCTGGGGGCACGATTACCCCTTTTGGGGAAGGATGGCTACCCACTTGTGCCCAAGGCGTTGCGCTTCGGCGCATCCAAGGCACGCTTCTTCCTGTCTTCGACCCATCGCGGACCGGCGCTTGTGCTGCGCGAGTTGTGGAGTTCGGTCCGGTCAGGCCCCTGGCTGGAATTGCGGGGCTGCGTCTCCCCGTTGAAGGCGATCCGCCTGGGCGATGCCAATGCGCCGCGACGCTCGCGCATGCCGCAGAGCATCAGGATAGTGCCAGTGTTGCTTGCCATAGGCGTGGCCCGACCGGTGCTCGCGCAGGATGGCGAGGTGGTGACGCCCCTTGACCTGTTCGAGAAGGAAGCGGGCAAGGGCATCCGGGTTGGGGATGGTTTCGTGCTGCTGCCCGAGGTTGGCGCCGGGGCTCGCTACGACACCAACGTGTACAACACCGCGACCGCCACTCGCGCCGATGCCGAATTCTCGCTGAGGCCCAGGGTGGCGCTGCAATCGGACTTCTCGCGCCATCAGCTCGTGTTCTATGGCGGTGCGGACGTCCGCCGGTTCGCTACCCTTACCGAAGAAAACACCGAGGCCTGGGATGCGGGCGCCCGGGCAAGGCTTGAACTTGCCGAGGCGATCAACATCACACCGGAATTCCGGATCAGCCGCGGCTTCGAACAGCGCGGCACCGCGGGCGATCAGTTCCTGACCGATCGCCCGGTCGCCTTTACCCGCAAGGAATACATGCTTGGCATAGAGCGCGGGCAGCACGGAATCGAATTGGCGCTCAACGGGCGGATCGCGCGGACGGATTTCTCGAATGCGACTATCGGCGGGTTCCCGATCGACCTGACCCTGCGCGACTACACCTACCGGGAAGGCCAGTTTCGGGTGGGCTACAATCTGAGCCCGCGCTTTCAGGTCTATTCGCGGATTGTCGCCAACGACCTGCGCTATCGCACGGCATTGGCTATATCGCGGGACTCCTCCGGTTATGCCGTGCTGGGCGGCGCGCGCATCAGGCTGACCAGCTTGCTCGATGTCGAGGTCGGGGCGGGTTACATCAGCCAGACTTTCAGCAACCCGGCGCAACGCTCGATCAAGGCCGCCGACTATTCGGTTTCAGCGATCTGGAACCCGCATCCGACGTGGCAATTGCGCGCCGAGGCAGGGCGCCATGTCGATCCCAGCCCCCTTGCCAATGTGCCGGCGATCTTCCGCACCAGCTACAGGCTGGAGGTTCGTCACGTCGTCGGGACACGCATGCTGATCGGCGCCGAGGCGTCGCACTCCAGCGAAGCATACCGCGGCCTTGTCGGCAGTGACCGGCGGACGGATGTGGGCCTCAATCTGACCTACCGTATCACCCCCCAGATCGGGGCCACCGCCAACATTGGCTATCGCCGACAGGACGGCGGCGCGACCGGGCGGACCTACAACGGGGCCGGGGTTGGCATCGGCATAAGGGTGATCGGATGACGGTCGAAACGGACAAATGGCCAGGCCCGCGGACATGTAGAGGAGCCTTGCGATGAACGGCAACCACGGTCAGTCGTTGACGACGATCGGCTCGCGCGATCTCGCGGCGATCGGGCACCACCATTCTCACGGCCAAGACCGGCTCGACCTTGCGGATTCGTTCGCCTTCTTCCGTCGGCATGCACTGTTGATCCTGGGAACGACGACGCTCGTTCTGCTGGTGGCGCTGGCCGCATCGCTGCTGATGCCCAAAACCTATCGTGCGAAGGCCGTGGTCATGCTGGTCGGCAACGCTGCCCAGGCCGGGCAGGCTGATCCCACCCGGGCGGGCCAGGTCGCGATCAGCAACGAGCTGGTGGAAACCCAGGCCGAAGTCATCACCTCGCGCGACATGGCCGAACGCGTCGTGGATCGCCTCGATCTCGACAAGGGCATGAATGCCCAACAGCGCGAGACACTGGTGACAGACCTTGACCAGAAGGTTGGCGCCGAACGAACAGGTGAAAGCTATGCCCTGGCGATCCATTACGATGCCCGGACGCCGGGCGAAGCGGCGCTGATCGCCAACACCTTCGCGCAACAATACAGCCAGTGGGACCTGCTTACCGAGCAGCAGCGCAATGCCGATACGCGCAAGTCCATGGAGGGTCGCCTGATCCAGTTGCGGGCGCAGGCCCAGGCGGATACGCAGGCGCTCCAGCAATACCGCATCGCAAACAATCTGCTGAGCACTTCGGGCGCGTCGCTGACCGAACAGGAAATATCCAATTACAATCAGGAGGTGGCAAAGGCCAAGGCCGAGGCCGCGGAAGACGAGGCGCGCCTCAACACGGCGCTGCGCCAGCTAAAGTCGGGGTCCAACGGCGATGACGTGGGCGAAGCGCTTGGTTCGCAGGTTGTTTCCGGGATGCGCGCGCAGGAGACCCAGCTTGCCGGACAGGTCGCGAGCCTGTCCGCGCGTTATGGCCAGAACCATCCCGAACTGATCCGCACGCGTAGTCAGCTCGCTGAAGTGCGCCAGCAAATCCAGGCGGAAATCGGCCGGGTCGTGTCGAACCTGCGCGCCAAGGCCGACGTATCGAACCAGCGCCTGACCTCGCTCACCGCCAGTCTTGGCACCGCCCAGTCGAAGCTGTCGCAGAACAACGCCGCGATGGTTGGCCTGACCGGGCTTGAACGCAACGCCGCAGCCTCGCAGGCGATTTATGATAACTACCTGAGCAGCTACAAGCAGTTGCTTGCGGCCGAAGGGACCGAGCGGCCCAACGCGCGCGTTCTGACCTGGGCGAGCCCGCCGCGTACCCCGCTGAGTCCGAATCTGAAGCTCAACATGGCGCTGGCCGCCGTGATCGGACTCGGCCTTGGAATCCTCGCTGCCTATGTCGCCGAGGCGCTGCTTCAGGGCCTGACCACTCCGGAACAGGTGGAGGACCTGACCGGCCAGCCGTTCCTTGCCTCCATTCCGTTGCTGTCCTCGGTCGGGACCGGACAGTCGCAGACGATGAGCGCCATTCGCGACGAGCCCTATTCGGTGTTTACCGAAGCGTTCCGGGCGCTCGGAACCTCGCTGGACATGAGCACGCACGGCAGCGCCAAGGTCGTGGCGATCACCTCGGCATTGCCTGGCGAAGGCAAGACGGTCGTTTCAAGCTGCCTTGCCCATATCTATGCCACCAGCGGCTTGCGCACCGTGCTGATCGACTGCGATCTTCGACGCCAGGGGATCAGCCGTCTGCTCAACCTTCGTTCGCGCCAGAATGGATTGCTGGAAGTCCTCGATGGCCGAACCAAGGTCAACTTCAAGGGCGTGGACAACGAAGAGTTCGTGTTCTGGACTCTGCCCATCATCCCCAGCGACGAGGATGGGGAGCAACTCATCGCCGGGCAACCGTTCGCAGATCTGCTTGAGCAGTTGCGGGGGCAGTTCGATCGGATCGTCCTTGATCTTCCCCCCGTATTGCCGGTCGCATACACGCGCACCGTGGCAGCGCGCGCCGATACGGTGGTGATGATCGCCCATTGGCGCAAGACTTCGGCGTTCGCCCTGCGCGCGGCGTTGCGGCGCCTTCCGCCCGATCAGGTCAATGTCGCCGGGGTTGCGCTCAACCAGGTCGACATGCGCCGTCGGGCCTATTTCGGGCGGCTGGACCCTGCCTTCTACTACAAGAAGTACCGCGAGTATTACGCGTGACCGGGCTCGACCCGGGAAACCTGCTCATCCGTTCCGCACCGCAGCGGTTTTCCCAACCCCGTGTTGCGATCGTTCACTACTGGCTGGTCGCGATGCGGGGAGGAGAGCGGGTCGTTGAGCGCCTGCTCCACCTGTTTCCCCAGGCCGATCTGTTCACCCACGTCTATGCCCCAGAGCGAATGTCGGCGGCGATCCGCGCCGCCCGGGTCCAGACCAGTTTCATCGATCGGTTGCCATTTTCGCGTCGGCTCTATCAGTACTATCTGCCACTCATGCCCGTCGCGCTGGAGGAGTTTGATCTGTCGGCCTACGACATCGTGATCAGCAGCGAATCCGGTCCGGCGAAGGGGATCATCACCCGCCCTGACAGCATGCACCTGTGCTACTGCCATTCGCCCATGCGCTACCTGTGGGACCACTATCACCAGTACAAAGCCGAAGCGAGCCGGCCCGCTCGCCTGGCCATGCCGCTGATGTACAACCGGCTGCGGCAATGGGACGTTTCATCCAGCGCGCGGGTCGATCGCTTTGCCGCCAACTCCAATTTCATTCGCCAGCGGATTGCCAAGGTGTGGCGAAGGGACGCGACCGTGATCCATCCGCCGGTCGATACCAACCTGTTCACCCCGTCGGTCGATGTCGGGGACTTCTATCTGTGGGTCGGGCAGCTCGTTCCCTACAAGCGGCCGGACATTGCCGTCGATGCCTTCACGGCCAACGGCAAGCCTCTGGTGGTAGTCGGCGCCGGGAAGCTGGCGTCGCGATTGCGAGCCCGGGCCGGGCCAAACGTCACATTTATCGAGCGCATGAATTTCAATGAATTACGCCAGGCCTACGCTCGCTGCCGCGCGCTGGTAATGACTGCGGAGGAAGACTTTGGAATTACCCCGGTGGAGGCCATGGCCTCGGGACGGCCGGTAATCGCCTATGGTCGCGGCGGGGCGCTCGATACGGTCGAAGACGGCGTGACCGGCCTGTTCTACCACGATCAGGATTCGTCGGACCTGAGCCTTGCCGTTGACGGGATGGAGCGGACCTTGCGCGACTTCAATCCGCGCGATGCACTGCAACGCGCCAGTGCCTTTGCCCCGGAACATTTCGATCGGAAGATCAGGGCTTTGCTGCAAGCGGAATAGTGCCGGTGTCCGTTCCCTGCGCGATCGAGTCCGACGATCGGCGCGAGGTTATTTCAGCCAGCGCATTGACGACCGATTGCGCGGAATTCCGCCAGGTGAAGGCGCTTGCCCTGCGCTGTCCCGCTTCGGTCAGGCTTGCCAGTCGCGCGGAATCGTTCACGATCCCGTCGATTGCCGATGCCCAGGCGGCGGGATCGTCGGGATCGACCAGAATCGCTGCTGTCCCCGCGACTTCGGGAAGCGCTCCGCCGGTCGAAGCGATAACCGGGCACCCGCAAGCCATCGCTTCGATCAGCGGGATGCCAAATCCCTCCGTGCGGGAGGGGAGCAGGAATAACCTGGCGCCGCAGTAGAGCGAAACGAGTTCGGAATCGCTGATCCTGCCGATGAACCGGACCGTTCCGTCTTCCAGATCGGTCGGGGGGATGAGCTTGAGCATCTCATCGGAGCCGGTGACGACCAGAGGCAGGCTGCGATCGCTTCGGGCACGGCACGCCGCGAGGACGGTGCCGAGGTTCTTGTGCGGCGCGGGGTGGCCAAGGGCCAGAAGGTATTCACCCGCCGTCAGTCCCAGCCTCTCAAGTATCGCAGGGCAAGCCTTCACTCTGTCCAGGTGATCGAATCCGTTCGGCACCAGCGGCGCGGTTATCGACGTGGCGACGCCATGCGCCTTCAGGCGGTCGCGCGAATGGGCGGAGACGGTGGTTACTGCCGCAGCCCGGCGCGCGATCATGGGTTGAAGCAGGCGATAGGCCAGACGGAACGCCCGACTGTAACTGGCCGGCGTGTCGTGTACCTGCGCATCGTGGATCAGCACGAATTGCGAGCGCCGGAATACCGGGCCCATGTTGCAAAGGCTCAGCAGGATCGCGTTTGGTCGCAGGCGGGCCAGCACGCCCTGTTCCCACAGATAGCCCCTCAAGCGCGAACGATGGATCACGCTGGTATTGGGCAGGCCGAGCCTGTTGCGGATTTCCAGATCGCTCGGAGCGCCTCGGGGCACGGCCACCGAAAGCCTCAGTACGGGCCGGGACGTTCGCGATGCCATTGCCCGGACGATTTCCGTCGCGGTGCGATCGACCCCGGATATGGGTCGAGTGAGGAAGCGACCGTTTATCAGGATGTCGAGTGCGTCTGGCATCGTGGCGACCAATGAATCAAATCTGTTCGATCCGCCCGGGATCGATGGAACCGCGCAGGACATCGGCGAAAGCCATGGCATTGCCGATGAGGCGGCCCCGCCGGTCGATGTCCGCCTCTGGCCACAGGCTGCGAGCCAGATTCATCGTCAGGTTGCGGAGCAGCAGTCCGTAGCCGTGAACCGCGCTTATGGTCCGCTTGCGCCGGAGGTAGAGGATGTTCGCGACCTGGGCATAGCCGAACCTTCGCCCCGAAACCCGACCCGATCGCGTTCCAAGGTGAATGCCGGAAAGGTCCGCTGAGCGCAGCATTGATCCCCGACGACCGAGGCGCGCCGAAAAATCGACATCTTCCTGCCAACCGTAGAGCGGCAGCTTTTCATCGAAACGCAAATTCTCGGCGGCGGAAAGGCGGATCGCCATGTTGCATCCGTAAAGCCAGGTAGTGCGCTCGGTTTGCGCGCCGGCCTGCCTTGACTGCGTGGCGAGTCGGGCGAGCGCGTCAGCGGCGTGGATTTCGCCGGTGTGGGCGCCATCGGCGACAAGGTGGCCGGTCAGCCCGACCAGGGAAGAATCCTGGCGCATCAGCCGCTCGATCTGTTCCAGAAAGTCCGGCACGGGGATGAAGTCATCGTCGATGAACACCACCACGTCGCTCTTGCCCTTGAGGAAGTCGAGCGCCGCATTGCGCTGGCGGCACAGGCCCTTGGGTGCGAACAGAACCGTTTCGCCGGGGCTTTCGGAAATGAGCCCCCGGACATCGTCGTCGCAGGTCGCGACCACCACCACGCCATCAGCGGGACGAGTCTGGTCTGGAAGCAGAGAAACGATCCGGTCAATTGATTGGGGTCTGCCGACCGTGGCGATCGCAACGTGAATGCGAAGCTTGTCGTGATCGGGCGGTGAAAACAAAACGCACCTCGTCAATTGATCTGTCACTGCCGTTCCAGGCGGGTTCGGATCGAGATTAACTGTCAGGCGCTAAAGGAGAAACCAGTCATTGGTGTCACCACCAAGGGAGTATCGGCAACTGACCGCTTCAATTCGCCTTTTGATCGCCCTGCTCGATGCTGGTTGCCAGTCCACGCAGGAGATCGGGCAGTTGGTCGTGCAGGTCGAACATCCGATAAAGGTTTACCGTTGCGCCAAGCATGGCAAAGGCGACCGTGTGGCCGGGCAAGCCCAGCTTCACGAATCGGGCATAGCCATTGATCATCGAATCACTGATTTCCTGGAAATCGGAGAAATGGATCGAACTGTTTTCGTCCATTAGCAATTCGTGCAACCCCCACAGAATTTTATCAGTACGATCAGGCGGTTCGGCCATGTCAAGCTCCCACCGATGATAATTTACCGGTTCGAATTTTATGGCATTGTATGCGAAAATTCGATTGTGGACACAGACGATAGCCAGAAGATGGATGCTGCAATAGCAAGCCGACTATATATTCCCCAACATTGTTCCTTCTCCTCTATTTACTGGCTATCGCATTGTCGTGAATCTATTTCCGATACTTCTGAACGAGATGACATGCACTATGTCATGAATTTGACAGGATCCCGATCAACTACCGTTCCTGCATGAAGGAACGGATCGCGTCGGGTTGGGTTGGCAGGCACTGATTGCTATCCGCCCGGGGAGCCGTGCGGCAGTCCCACAAGGCCAGCACGTTTCCAGAACTCCGGTCACGGATCAGCACGAATTGCGGCAAGGAACGATCTTCCGTGTCGACCCCGGCGTTGCGTGTCGCCGCATCGTGGTCGACATAGCCGAGCACCCGGCAATCCGGCCGCGCCGAACAGCGACCCAGCGCATCAATGGCCCAACGGCCGTTCGGTATTCCTGCGCCGAGCGCCATGACGATCGCGGTCGATTTGATCGGTTTGACGATAGGGCCGATCTCATCGACTCCCTTTGCGAGGGGCAGGTCGATCAGGCTTGGCGTCTCCGCTTCGATCTGCGGGCCTACCTTGCGTAACTTAGCGGGATCACTGCCCTTGGGCACGAAATTCCCTTGCCCGTCGATCCCGAGGCGTGCCGTGCCGGGGCCAGCATAGTTGGTCGGGTTGGCGATCATCCCGGCCTTGAGCGGCGCTGCCGATGGCCAGCCGTAGAAAATATGACGTCCGACCTTTGCAAGGCGAACCAGTTGCGAACTCCACCACGGGGTTACGTAGTCGGCGTGATAGTGGGTCGCCTGCATGACATCGAGGTCGACCGAACCGCTCAGCGCCGCTTCGGCGCGCTGGCGGGCCAGGACCCAGCTCGTTGGGCTGGGGCGTCGCTGATCCAGCGAGCCGTCGCAGGTGAAGGTGAACTGGCAGCCGGTCTTGCGCTCCGATCCCTGCAGGACGACGCCGCATACTGTCTTGGGGAAACTTGGGTGGTGCAGGCGATTGAGCACGACCTGCATCACGGAGCGCTGGCCTTCCGGGTCGTTTCCAGATTCATACCATGCGGCCGCGGCGAGGCACGATACCGCCTGTTCGCGATCGTCGAACGAACCATTGAAGAAGAACGGCCTTGCCGGCTTCGCTCCCGCGCCCGCAGTCGTCAACATGACGGCCGCTTTCGCAAGGATGCCGCTTCCGCTTGCGAAATCGGCACCAGCCCTGGTCCACAGGGGCATCGTGCCTTGCGGCGGTGGGGGTGAGGCCGGCAAGGCCTGGGGGGGACCCGAAGTTCGTGCCTGAACCTCCGGAGCTTCCACCTGGAGGCCGACCGCGAAAGGCATCGCTGAAACAATGAGCGCGAGCAGCCCCAGCCGGCCAGTGGTGGCCGGATCATGCATCAGGGCGGTGATGCTGGAACGGAGGGCTGCGGTCACGAGATTGCTCCGTTTGGGAAGCGCCGTCGGAAACGTGCAAACCTGTTTGCATCAAGGCGGACGCCGGGGCGATGTCGCAAAGGGAGTAAAGGTCAATTCATCCGGCTTAGGATCGTCGGCTGAGGGCCGCATTCCCCAAACGGGCTAATCCTTATCCCACCGGCTATTGTCGCGCGCTGCGCTGCTAGAATGACGCGGCGTCGCCGAGCTGCGGCGCTTGCGAATAGGCCGCCAAGCGGGGACCAAAGTGCAACTGACCTATATCGCCGCGATTCAGATGTTCATCGGATTCGTGATCCTGCTGAATGGATCGCTGCGCAGCGCCTTTACCTTCCTTCTGGTGTCCAGCCTCTTCGCAGCTTCCGCCAGCATTATCCTGCCTGGACTGGGTGGATCGTCGATCCCACCGGTCGAAATTGCGCTGATCTTCGTCTATCTTCACATTTTCGGATCGCGCGCCGGATACCTGAATGTCCTTTCCGAGGCGGTCCGGGCCAACCGCTGGCTGGTGGTGTTCACCTTGTTCGGGATCGCCAGCGCGATGCTGGCGCCGCGCATTTTCGCTGACAGGATCGCTGTTGCGCCGATGCGGCCTATCGCTCACGGCCAGCTTGTCGAGACAGTGATGCTGGCACCAACGGCGCAGAACACCACGACGGCGTTTTACCTTGCCGGAACCTTGCTGGTGGCACTGGCCGCCTATGTCCTGTGCCGGGCTTGCCGTGGCGGCATCGCCGCCCTGGTCGAAACCGTGATCGTGATCGGCTGGGCACATGTGATCACGGGGATCATAACCCTTCTGGCGAAAGGGACGCCACTCGATTCCATCATCGATCTGGTGCGCAATGGCAGTTACGCCCAACTGGACCAGTCCTACCAGGGTTTCGTCCGCATACGCGGGCTGTTTCCCGAGGCTTCCGCCTATGCGGAATTCGGTATCGGTTACATGGTGATCAATGCCGAGCTTTGGTATCGCTCAATCCGTCCGGGGGCGACGGGAACCGTGGCTTTTGCGCTCGCCGTGGTCCTTGCCTTCAGCACCTCCTCGACGGCTTATGTCGGCCTGCTGGGCTATGGGCTGTTTTTTGTCGGGCGTGTGTTCGTCATGCCGCGGGTGGTCGAAGGGCGCCGCGTCAAGCAGTTCGCCGCAGCAGCCTTCGGCATCATCGTCCTGCTCGCAATTGTCATGGCGCTTGTCCCCGCCATGCCGGTCGAATTCTGGAACATGATCCTGCAGATGACCGTGGGCAAGTCCGGTTCAGTATCGGGCGTGCAGCGCTGGTTCTGGGCAACTCAAGGATGGGAGGCGTTCAAGGCATCCAGCGGCCTGGGGATCGGGCCCGGCAGTTTCCGGTCATCGGGGCTGTTCTTTGCCATTCTCGGCTCGACCGGAGTTATCGGGATTGTTTCGTTTCTGGCATACCTGGCCGATGTGTTCCAACCGCTGCGCCGCTCGACATGGGGGCAAGGCAGGTCGCTCGAGCAATCGATCGGCGGCGCCTTCGGAACGGCGGCGGTTCTCGCGCTGATCCCCGCTGCGGTTTCTTCGGCCAAGGCTGATCCGGGCGTTATCTTTGCCTTTCTCTCGGGTGCTGCGCTTGCGCTGCGGCCCCTTGTTCGGACGAAAGCGGGTGAGCACCACGAGAGGCCCGCGGCATTGGCCGCCTCCGGTGAATTCACTGGCGAGGGTGAGGTTCAATTTCGCTGACGGGCACCCCGTCAGCCGAGGCTGCCGTGCAGCACAGGGTTGGGTGTTGATGGTGAGCCCGCCTCCCGACAGATCGGAGCGCCCTCATTCCCGATGATCGGGAGTTGGGCAGGTCGGTCCCGGAAAAGGCCGAGCAGCTTCAGCGCCGCGACCTGCCATCGCTTCAACCCATAGAGCCGGTTGAACAGCGCGCGTTGCTGCGCCGGCGTCGCGCAGCCTTCGTACAGGGCGATTTGCTGTTCGCGCTTGAACCCCATCTCGAGCGCATCGCGCTGCGCTATCCGTTGCCGGCATTTTTGCGACCAGCGCGGGAAACTGATCGCGTCAAAGTGAGCGAGCCAGAAATCGGCAGATCGGGATGCGTCATGCCGATGGAATCGGGGATCACCGGGAACATAGGCGTCATGGATGCCGATCTCGATACCAGCAATCCCGCGACGGATCGCCTGCTTGCCCCTGGAATGACCCACAAGTCCGCGGATGTAGAGCGATGCATTGGGGTAGTAGAGCAATTGCGCCAGCAAGGGAGAGAACAGCCGGTGGACCGGCAATCGAAATCCGCTTGCGGCAAATTCGGCATCGGCGTCGTCAGTGGCGAGAAAGACCGCCTCCGCACTGGTGAAGCGGACGCAATCGACGGAGCCGTCAAGTTCAGGGAGATAGTCCGCAAGGCCGACGGGGCCGAATACGAGTTCGTCGATGTCCACGATCAAGCACCATTCAGCGCGGCACCGGGCATAGGCATCGCGGAAAACGGCCCGCTGGCGCTCCTCGACCGAAAATGGGCGCTCACCGCCACGCTCTGCCCAGAAGGTGCCATCGCAGACGATCAGCTCGATTCGGGAATCCGCAGCGACTGCTTCCGGGACGCCGTCGCAATATACCCGTATGTGGTGGGCGCCCTGGACGAGGTAGTGCTGGCAGAACCGCTCGATGTCGCGACGCGGACTCAGCGCCAGCGTGACGACCTCGAACGCCGGTCGCAACGTGACGGTCATGACCGCCGCACCTTCGCGCCCAGGATATGGATGCGCGGCAGCAGCCGCTCGATGATTCTCACCGCCACGTCCTCGATCCCGTCGGGGCGGCCGCAAAGATGCCACAGGATCAGCAATGAAAGTCCGTAGGTCGCCGCTCCGGCCGGAATTGCAAGCAACAGAAACTGCACCGCGCCCAGTGCGCCTTGCCCCGTGGGCGCGATCCATCGCAGGGCCAGCACCACGCAGGACATGGCTGCGACGCTAACCCATCCACGCCACGGCAGAATGAGTTGGCTGGACATTGCCACGCCGGAAATCCGGCGTGCGCTGTACATGCAAATCACGGCTAGCACGATGTCCGCGGCGGTCAGCGCTCCAACCGCACCCATCATTCCGAAGCGTAAGGTCAGCCCTACGGTGAGCGGGATTCGAACCGCCAGGTCCTGAAGGTTGCGCTTGAACAGCAGATCCGGCCTTCCGGTCGCATAGAACAGGTTGGCTGTGATGGCTGAATACAGGCCGGGGATCAGGGTCAGTGAAATGATCTGGAATACCGGCACCGCGGACATCCATCGCTCTCCCAGCATCAGCCGCACGAGTTCCTTTGCAACCAGCGCCTGCCCAAGCACGAATGGCAAACCGATTGTGAGCGAGGAGGCAATCAGTATCGAGTAGGCCCGCTGCAACCGGGCCGGGTCGGAGTTGGCTTTGGCAAGCGCGGACCAGATCGGCTTTTGCATCGTCTCGAACAGCACCTTGTACGTCAGGCTGGCAAATTCGCGCGCGGCGGTGAACAATCCGAATGTGGCCTGATCCACCAATTTGCCGAGGATGAGGCGATCGGCCTGCCAGTTCAGGGCGCTGACAGTCTGGTTGGCGAATGCCCAGCCGATGAAGCGGTAGAACAGCGAGCCATAGGCCAGCGACAACCGCACCCGGTAAGGGACAAGCATGTATGAGCAGGCCGTGGCCGCGATCGGATTGACGATGGTGCTGGCCGCGATCGCCCAATAGCTTCGCGTGGCCAGGCCAAGGGCGAGCGCCACGAAAAACGCCGCAAGTTTGCCGGCCAATTCGCTGGCTGCATCTGCACCGAAGCGAAAGTGCTTTTGCAGAATAAACAGGCGCGGATTGCGCAAGCCGCGCAAGGTTGGGGCAAGTGACATCGCGCAGATCAGGCTGACCAGCCTGTGGTCGCCGTAAAACTTCGCGAGGGGGTAGGCGATCAGGCACAGGAAGAGCGTAAGCACCGCGCCTCTCAGCAGCGAAATCGTGAACGCGGTGTCGATGTGACCGGGCCTGACAATCCTCAACTGAAGAAGCGCTTGCGGGGTGGAGATCTCGAGTATTGCCTCGC
>JAGWUU010000291.1 GCA_028868335.1 Sphingomonadales bacterium
ATCGGCTTCGCGATGGTCGCGTCCAAGGGCGATATCTACTACGGGTTCTGGTATCCCGTGGTGGTCGCCGCGGCGACCCTGGTACTCGGGCTGATCTTCCTGCCTGAAACCTATAAGCGGAATATCGACGACTGACGGGTCGCACCCCTGGGAAGCGCCGCACCTTGAGACGGATCAAGGTGCGGCGTAGCCTGTTTCTGCAAGCATTGGACTTCAATCAAGACAACGGAGCGTCACGATGAGCCAGGCCTACCTCGACGCGGTTCGCGAAAGCACGGACAACCCCGAAGCTTTCTGGCAGAATGCGGCCAAGGCGATCGACTGGTTCACCCCGCCGAATCGCGCCTGGGAATCGACGCTCGGCTGGTTTCCTGGAGGCACGCTCAATACGGCATTCAACTGCGTCGACCGCCACGTGGCGGCCGGGCGTGGCGATACGGCGGCGCTGGTCTATGACAGCCCCGTCACCGACACGATCGAAACATACAGCTACTCCCGGCTTCAGGAAGAAGTTGGACGGGTCGCTGCGATGCTCGCCTCGCTGGGGGTGGGCAAGGGCGACCGGGTGATCATCTACATGCCGATGATCCCGCAGACGGTGTTCGCCATGCTCGCCTGCGCGCGGCTGGGGGCAATTCATTCGGTAGTGTTCGGCGGTTTTGCCCCGCTCGAGCTGGCCAAGCGGATTGACGATGCAACGCCCAAGGTTCTGCTCACCGCGAGCTGCGGGATCGAGGGCGGACGGACCATCGCCTACAAGCCGATGGTCGACGAGGCGCTGCGACTTGCCAGTCACAAGGTTGACCGGGTGGTGGTTTACCAGCGTGACCGGCTTGAGGCCGAACTGACCTCGGACCACGACCTCGACTGGGAGGCACTGCGCCGCTCGATCGCGGACAAGCCGGTGCCGGCAGCCGCGGTCATGGCCGCGGACGATCCGCTCTATATCCTCTACACCTCCGGCACGACCGGCACTCCCAAGGGCGTGGTGCGCGAGAACGGCGGCCATGCTGTCGCGCTCGCCTGGTCGATGAACAACATCTATGGCATCGGCGCGGGCGATCCGTTCTGGGCGGCAAGCGACGTGGGCTGGGTCGTAGGCCACAGCTACATCGTCTATGCGCCCTTGCTGGTCGGGGCGACGACGATCCTGTTCGAGGGAAAGCCGGTCGGCACCCCCGATCCTGGCACCTTCTGGCGGGTAATCAGTCGCCACGGCGTCAAGAGCTTCTTCACCGCCCCAACCGCGATCCGCGCGGTGCGCAAGGAAGACCCGGACGCGGCCTTCCTCAAGAAGATCGGGACCGGGGCCTGCGACGTGATCTTCCTAGCGGGCGAACGCGCCGATCCCGATACGATCGCCTGGCTTGAGGACAAGAGCGGCCTGCCGGTGATCGACCACTGGTGGCAAACCGAGCTGGGCTGGCCGGGCGTCGCCTCATGCTATGCGCTCGGCGACCTGCGCCGCAAGCGCGGGAGCGCGGGCTTCCCGGTGCCGGGCTACCGCTTCGAGATCCTGGGCGAGGATGGCAAGCCGGTGCCTGACGGGACAAGCGGTGCGGTGGCGATCCGCGAGCCGCTGGCCCCCGGCGCGTTCCGCACGCTGTGGAACAATCCCGCAGGCTACGCGAAGAACTTCGCGACCTTCGCCGGTTACTACGAAACCGGCGATGCCGGGCATTTCGATGACGAGGGCTTCCTCCACATCATGGGCCGCACTGACGACATCATCAACGTCGCCGGGCACCGCCTGTCGACCGGGCAGATGGAGCAGATCGTCGCCCAGCAGAACGGGGTGGCCGAATGCGCGGTGATCGGCGCCGACGATGTGATCAAAGGCATGGTGCCGATCGCCTTCGTCGTCCCGCGCGCCGGGTTCGACACGGACGGCAGCCTGCCATCGCGCGTGATCGCGGCGGTGCGCGCCGAACTGGGCGCGGTCGCAGCGCTCAAGACTGCCTACGTCGTGCCAGGCCTGCCCAAGACCCGTTCGGGCAAGATCCTGCGCAACCTGTTGCGCAAGATCGTCAACGGCGAGGCCTGGACAACGCCGCCGACGATCGAGGACCCCAATGTTCCTGCTCTGATCGAAGCCTCGGTGAAGGGTTAGCTCAACTCGCGCGGACGCGCCGGAACGCCTCTTCATAGGCGGCCTGCATGTCGGGCCGATAGGTCGCGTACTCGCACTTCGCCAGTTGCGCGGCAGGCGGGAAGATCACCGGGTTGTTCTTGTAGTCATCGGGCATCAACGCGCGCGCCGCTGCATTGGGTGTGGGAAACAGAATCGTTTCGCTGATCCTGCGGTCAACCTCGGCGTCGAGCAGGTAGTTGATGAAGGCGTGGGCGTTCTTGGGATGCGGGGCACCGCCGGGAATGCACAGCGAATCCGAGCTGAGCTGGCTGCCTTCCCTCGGCAGGACGAAGTCCAGATCGTTGTCCTCGACCATGACCTGGGCGATGTCGCCATTGTATTCCAGCACAAGATCGACCTCTCCCTTGAGCAACAGGTCTTGCCCGTCGTCATTGTGAAAGGCCCTGACGTTGGGCTTTTGCCGGATCATCATCCCCTCGATCGCCTTGACGTCGGCAAGGGTCAGGCCGTCGATCGACTTGCCGAGGTACTTGCCGAACAGACGGAACATGTCGCCCGGTTCGGACATCCAGGCGATCCGGCCCTTGTACTGATCGGAATCGAACAGCACCTTCCAGCTATCGGGTCGACCCTTCACCTTCGATTTGCGATAGCCGATCCCCAGCGTCAGCCAGGTATAGGGCACCGAATAGACCCGGCCCGGATCGTAGGGCACGTCGATGAAGCTCTTGTCGATGTTCTTGATGTTGGGGATCAGCGCATGGTCGAGCGGCTGGATCATATCAGCCCGACGCATCCGCTCGACAAAGTCGTTGGAGGGGACAATCACGTCATAGCCTGGGTTGCCCGCGCGCAATGCGGCGAACAGATCGTCGTTGCTGGCAAAGGTCTTCAGGGTAACGTCGATTCCGCTCGATCCGGTAAAGTCGTTCAGCGTGGTATCGGCGAGGTAGGTGTCCCAGGTGTAGAAGCTGAGCTTCGGTTCCTCGCCGGTTGCGCCAATGGAAGCATCGCCGCTCGCCTTGCCGCATCCGGCAAGGCCGCCGAGGCTGATGCCGACCGCTCCGGCGCCGATTGCGTGCAGAACCGACCGGCGATCCATGCGCCGGGCGGGCATTACCGTGACCCTGTCCATCGCACTGCCCCTTACGATAGACCTGAGCGCTTAGAACCAGTTGCCCCTCGCGCCAAGGCAGAATCGGGATTGGCCTGGCAATTGCGGCGCCGGAATTGCCGCTAATCCAATAGCATGGCATAGCGTGGGGCATGGAAGAGGAGGACG
>JAGWUU010000035.1 GCA_028868335.1 Sphingomonadales bacterium
CGACAAAATCGCCGCGAAAGCAAAGGCCCTCGATCCGAGACTGGCCGACTCCCTGCCGACAGTGTTCGACCTGTGCGGGTTTCCCGATCCGGACAATCCCGCTCCGCCGCTCGATCCGGAAGCGCGTTTGCGTCAATTGATCGCGCTGCTGCGCCACCTGATCAAACTCGACGGCGCGGCGCGACCAAGCGTGTTGATCGTCGAGGATCTGCACTGGATCGACGATGCCACGGCCCGCGTACTCGAGCAGCTCGCTTACGGGTTGGAGGGCCTCAAGAACCTGATGCTGTTCAACTACCGGCCGGAATTCCGCGCCACCTGGATGCAGAACAGCAATTGCCGCCAGATCACCCTTTCCCCCTTGGGTGACGAGGCGATCGGGGGGCTGCTCGACGACCTGCTTGGCGACGATCCCAGCCTTGGCGTTCTTGCAACGCCGATTGCCGCGCTGACCAAGGGCAATCCCTATTTCGTCGAGGAGATCGTCCAGACCTTGGCCGAAACCGGCACCATTGCTGGTGAACGGGGGGCCTATCGTCTTGTCGGAAAGTTCGATCATCTCGAAATTCCGCCGACCGTAAGAGCCGTCGTGGCTGCGCGCATTGACCGCCTGCCGCAACAGGCGCGCCATGTCCTGCAATATGCCGCTGTGATGGGGATGACATTTTCCGAAGCGCTGTTGGCCGAAACCGCCGGACTAGCTCCTGCCGAACTCATGGAGGTCCTGAGCCTGCTGCGGCGCAACGAATTTATCGTCGAACAGTCCGCATTCCCCACGGTGGAATACGCATTCAAACACCCGCTTACGCTTGAAATGGCCCAGGCCAGCCTGGTCAGGGTCGATCGCCGCAAGTTGCACCGCACCGTCGCCGAAGCGCTGGAGCGTCAAGAATCCGGGCGCCTCGATGAACTTGCCGGAACGCTCGCCTCACACTGGGAACAAGCTGGCGAACCAATGGCCGCTGCGCGTTACCACCGGCGCGCTGCCATGCGGGTGGTCCGCACCGATTTTCCGACCTGCGCGTGGCATTGGCAGAAGGTTCGCGAACTCGCGCGTGAAAACCTTTCCAAGCCAGATGATTACGAGCTGATCTTTAATGCCTATATAAACCTGCTCAACTTCAACTACCGCATCGGCAGCGACATCGAGGCGGCCCGCGAAGTGTTGTCCGAAGGCGATGCCCTGGCCTCCGGGATTGGAGACCAATCCCTGCGCCTGACGCTGGCCTTGTGCTTTTCCCGGGCCGTCTGCGCGGCTGGCGACGCCGAGGAATACCATCGGCAGGCAGAGGCGAACTATCGCACGGCATTTGCCGAGGACATGCCGCACCTTCGCCCCTTGGCCGCGGTACTCTACTGCGATTCGCTCGCTCACTCAGCGCGAAACGTTCAGGGGCTTGCCGAGGCCGACAAGGCTGCGGCTACCTGGCCCGCCGACCTGCAACGCGGTTACTGGATCAGTGGAAACAACCCCCACACCTTCTTTACCTTCATCGGCGGCATCTACCTTACCTGGCTGGGGCGGCAGGAAGAAGCGCGCGAGCGGCTTGAGAAGGCGCGCGATGCCGCCAAGGTTGACGAAACGCCCGAGGTCGTCGGATGGTGCGGCTATGGGCTGACGCAGGTTTATGCCCGATTGAAAGACGGCGCGGCAGCGTTGCGCGAAGCTGAAAAGGTTGCGGAAATCAGCGAGCGCCTCGGATCGCCTCTGCTGGTGCTTTATCGTCACCTTTGCTTCGCAATGGCTTACCGTTCGCTTGGCCGCCCGGCTGACGCGATTCCCGAGGCGGAAGCGGCCGTAAAAGTTGTCGAACATACCGAAAAGCACTGGGGCGGTGGCGCCCGCGCCCAACTCGCCTGGGCGCTGATCGAAGCGGGCCGAGCCGACCAGGCGCTCGATGTTGCGCGCCAAGCGATCGCGGCTTCGGAACGCTCAGGCACGGCGCATTTCGAGGCGCTGGCCCTTGGTGCGCTCGCCGTGGCGCTCGGCCAGACGAGCGGAGACAGCGCCAGCGACGAGATCGAGCGGCTGTTTGCGCGCGTCGAGGAACGGATCGCCAGCGGCGCGGCCGGATCTCTTGTCGGCAGGCTGGACTCCTGGCGTGCCGCCGCCACCGCATCGCGCGCGGCTTGAACGGCATCAGTAGCTGCGCGGCAGACCCAGGACGTGCTCCGCCAGATATGACAGGATCAGGTTGGTACTGATCGGCGCCACCGTATATAGCCGCGCCTCGCGGAACTTGCGTTCCACATCGTATTCCTCGGCGAAACCGAAGCCGCCGTGGGTCTGGACGCACATGTCGGCCGCGGCCCAGCTTGCCTCGCTGGCCAGGAGCTTGGCCATGTTGGCCTCCGCCCCCGGGTTGCCGCCCTGATCGTAGGCCCGCGCTGCGTGATGAACCATCAGTTCGGCGGCGCACATCTGGGCGTAGCAGCGGGCGATCGGGAATTGCACGCCCTGGTTCTTGCCGATCGGCCGCGAAAAGACGCTGCGATCCTTGGCGTAGTCGGTTGCCCTGGCGATGAACCACTTGGCATCGCCGACGCACTCCGCCGCGATCAGGATCCTTTCGGCGTTCATGCCCGACAGGATGTAGCGAAAGCCCTTCCCCTCCTCGCCGATCAGGCTGCTGGCCGGGATGCGCAGATCGTCGAAGAATACCTCGGTGGTCGAATGGTTCATCATCGTGCGGATCGGCTTGATCGTCAGGCCGTTCCCAACCGCCTTGCGCATGTCGACCAGAAAGATCGACAGCCCGTCGGTCTTGCTCTTGACCTGATCGCGCGGCGTGGTGCGGGCGAGCAGAAGCATCAGGTCGGAATGTTCGGCCCGACTGGTCCAGATCTTCTGGCCATTGACGACATAGTGATCGCCTTCCAGGCTTGCCACGGTTCGCAGGCTGAGAGTGTCGGTGCCGCTGGTCGGCTCGGACACCCCAAACGCCTGAAGTCGCAATTCGCCTGATGCGATGCCGGGGAGGTACGCGGCCTTCTGCTCGGCAGAGCCGTAACGCAACAAGGTGTTCATGATGTACATCTGCGCGTGGGCGCTGGCGCCATTGCAGCCGGATGCCTGGATTTCCTCCATGATCACCGCCGCCGCATCGAGCTTGAGGCCCGAGCCGCCGAATTCCTCGGGGATCAGCGCAGCGAGGAATCCGGCACGGGTCAGCGCATCGACAAACTCGCCGGGATAGGCCCGCTCACGGTCCTTCTCGCGCCAGTATTCTCCAGGGAACTCCGCGCACAACGCCTGCACGGCGCGGCGGATTTCGGTCAGGTCTTCGGCTTCGCTCATGCCGGAATTCGGTTGAACGGCACGCCCTTGTCGGGGCGATGGTCCTGCGGCAGGCCAAGGATCTTTTCGGCAATAGTGTTGAGCAGCACCTCGTCCGAGCCACCGGCGATGCGCCCGGTCGGCGCGTTGAGCCAGCTTGTCCCCCAATCGGTCTTGACGAAGGCGTGCGGATCGAACTCCAGGCCAGCGTTCCCCTTGATGTCCATGGCCAGTTCCGACAGCTTCTGGCGGCTGCGCACGGCGACGAGCTTTTGCAGCGAGCCTTCCGGCCCCGGCTGCATCCCGGCTTGCATCATCAGGAAGGCGCGTTTGGTGATCGAATCGAGTCCGGCGCGCATCGCGTGATTTCGCGCGATGGCCGAGCGGATGCGGCCATCCTCGATCGCGGGCCTGCCGTTGATCTCCACCTCTTGCGCAAGCTTGACGAACTCATCGAGGTGCGGGCCGAACCCGGCGCTGTCGGTCGCGATGTAGCGCTCGATCATCAACGTGTGCAGCGCGACGCCAAAGCCGCCGCCAACCTCGCCAAGGCGTTGCTCGTCTTCAAGCCGAACGTCATCGAAGAACACCTCGTTGACGTGGCTGTCCCCACCGGCCAGCTTGATCGGGCGGACTTCCACCCCCGGAGCCTTCATGTCGATCCAGAAGTAGGTCAGCCCCTTGTGCTTTTCGACCGTGGGATCGGAGCGGGTGACGATAACGCCGTAGTCGCAGTATTGCGCCCAGCTCGTCCAGATCTTCTGGCCGTTCATCCGCCAGCCGTTGCCGTCAGGCTCAACCCGGGTACGCAGCGCTGCCAGATCCGAGCCGCCGGAGGGTTCGGAGAACATCTGGCACCAGATCTCCTCGCCTCGCAGCGCCTTGATCACGCGCTCCTTCACGAAGGCCTTGTCCTGGCAATAGTGGATCATGATTGGCACGGGCATGCCCAGTGAAATGCCGAAGAACTGCACCGGCATGCCGAACTGCATTTCCTCCCCATCGAAGGCGATCTTGTGCATGTTGGTAAGACCCTGGCCGCCGATTGCGGTCGGCCAGTTGATCCCACCGAACCCCGCGTCATGGCGTGCCGCCATGTATTCGCGGCCCAGCGCCAGATCCTGCTCCACGGTGTTCCCGGCCCGCGCATCACGGGCATATTTCGGAGCCATCCCTTCAAGGAACGCGCGAGCCTTCGACCGGAACGCTTCGATGTCATTCATGCCGCTTCTCCGATCAATTGGCTCACCAGCAGGTCTTCCCAGAACAGCAGGCTACCCTGCTCCACCGCCAGACTGCGGGCTCGACGCATGTGAAGGTGCAAGCCCAGCTCCCAGGTCACGCCGATCCCGCCGTGGATCTGGATGCAATCGCGCGCGTTGGTGTCATAGGCCTCGGTCGCGGAAATCCGCGCATCGGCCGCCGCGATCAGAAAGCCAGGCAACCCTTCGCTCGCCGCGGCGTGGATGCAATTGGCGCGGGCGATCTCGACGAGACCGTACATCTCCGCGATGCGGTGCTTGATAGATTGGAAGGCCGCGATTGGCTGGCCGAACGCCTTGCGTGTCACGGCATAGTCGCGAGCAATGTTGACCAGCGCCTCGGCCCCGCCGACCTGTTCGTGCGCGGTAACGACAGCCATGCGTGCAAGCGTTTCCAGCGCAAGAATGCGCGCGCCCTCGCCCTGGGCAAGAACGGCTGCGTCGGTTCCGGTGAAGGTAAGATCGGCGTGGAGTCTGCTGTTGTCGTAGCTGCTCACCGCGCGGCGCTGGACGGAAGCGAGGTCCGCGAGCGCCAGAACCGGCGAGCCGTCCGCCTGCGCCCAGACAAGCGCGACGTCGGCCGTGAGGCCGCCCGGCACGGCAGGCTTGGTTCCGATCAACTTGCCATCAGCGAAGGCGACGGCGGATTGCGGAGGCAGGATCGCGTTGCCCTCTGCGAGAGCGACCGCCGCCACAGCTTCGCCCGATGCGAGCCTGGGCAGCCAGATGGACTGAAGGTCCTTTTTGCCGCTGCCGAGCAGCGCGCTGGACAAGCCATAGTCCGCCGTCAGGAATGGCGCGCCCGAGGTGGCTGCTCCGGCCGCCTGGGCCACAAGACCAAGTTCGGTAAGGCCAAGGCCAAGCCCGCCAAATTCCTCGGGGATGGCCAACGCCGTCCAGCCTTGCTCGACCGCGGTGTCCCAGAACGGCTTGTCGTGTTCACCTACCCGCTCGAGCAGGCCAAGCAGCCGGTCCTTCGACATGCGGGCATCCAGCACACGGCGGGATTCGGTGGCGATGGCCTGCTGGCCTTCGTCGTACAGGATCGACATGAACGATTCTCTCCCTTTGCTGCGCTGGTTTAACTGATCGATTAAAAATCGCAACGCCCCTTCGCGCTACCGGTTGACGGCAGCGCATCGCGTGGCATTGTGACGCATTGCCAAGTGAAACCGAATAACGGGCGAAGGGAGCAGGACATGAGGGCAAGGTTACTATTTACCGCGACACTGCTGGCCGGAACCACCCTGATTGCGGGATGCGACAAGGTTTCAAAAAGCTTCGCCAACGCCAGCGAGGAATCAGTCAAGGAAACTGCCTATCCCGAGCGGGTCTATTGGGGTGACACTCACCTGCACACTGCCAATTCCGTCGACGCATTCGGCTTCGGCAATCGCCTTGGCCCGGAAGAAGCCCTGCGCTTCGCCCGCGGCGAGGAAGTGACCAGCTCCACCGGGGTCAAGGCCAAGCTTGCGCACCCGCTCGACTTCCTGGTGATCACCGATCACGCGGAGGGGATGGGCTCGACCATGGCGCTCTACAACGCGCCACGGATCATGATCAACGATCCCACGGTGCTGCGCTGGTACGACATGATGCACAAGGGCCCCGACGATTCGGTGAAGGCGATGGGCGAGATCCTCGAGGCGCGCGCCAAGGGCACCCTGCCCCCCATGTTCCGCGATCCCAAGGCCAGCGCCGAACGTACGCACAATGTCTGGAACAGCTATCTCGACACGGTCGAGCGATACAACGAGCCGGGCAAGTTCACCGCCTTCATGGGATTTGAATACACTCTGATGCAGGGCGGCAACAATCTTCACCGCAATGTCATCTTCCGCGACGGCAAGGACAAGGTCGCGCAGATTGATCCGCTCGATCCGACCAACGAACTGACGCCGGACAAGCTGTGGGACTACATGGACTCCTACCAGGCAAAGACCGGGGGCAAGGTGCTGGCGATCCCGCACAATTCCAACGTGTCGAACGGCCTGATGTTCATGATGACGGATGGCGGCGGCAAGCAAATGACCGCCGCATGGGCCAAGCGCCGCGCCGACCACGAGCCGGTGGTGGAGGTGACGCAGATCAAGGGCGATAGCGAAGCCCACCCTTTCCTTTCGCCCAACGACGAATTCGCCGCCTATGGCAAGGCCGGTTGGGATATCGGCAACCTCATGCTGACCGAAAAAAAGAAACCCAGCATGTTCGCCGGGGAGTACGTTCGCGAGGCGTTGAAGCGCGGGTTGCTGCTTGAGCAGAAACTGGGCGTGAACCCGTACAAGTTCGGTATGGTCGGATCGACGGACAGCCACACGTCGCTGTCGACGGGTGACGAGAACAACTTCTTCGGCAAGCACTCGGGGGTTGAGCCCAGCCCACGTCGCGCAATGCTTCCGCAAAGCCTGGGCAGCGGGCCGGCGCGATTCGGCTGGCAATACCTGGCCGGCGGCTATGCCGGGGTCTGGGCCAAGGCAAACACCCGTGCCTCGATCTGGGACGCGATCGCGCGCCGCGAAGTCTATGGTACGACCGGGCCGCGCATGGTGGTGCGTTTCTTCGGTGGATGGGACTTCAAGGGCGATGATCTGAAGGGAGATTGGGTCAAGGCCGGTTATAGCCGCGGCGTGCCGATGGGCGGCAATCTTGCCCAGGGCAAGAACGGTGCCCCCAGCTTCATCGTCTCGGCGCTCAAGGATCCCGATGGCGCGAACCTTGACCGGGTCCAGATCGTCAAAGGCTGGGTCGATAAGGGGGGTACGCTGCACGAAAAGATCTTCAACGTCTCGTGGAGCGACATGGACAAGCGCAAGCAGGCTGGAGGCAAACTGCCGGCGGTCGGCGACACGGTCGATATGGCGACGGCAACCTACAAGAATTCGATCGGCGCCCCGACACTCGCCACGGTCTGGACCGACCCCGAATTCGATCATTCTGTTCGCGCGTTCTACTACGTGCGCGTGCTGGAGATCCCGACGCCAAGTTGGCCAGCCTACGATGCGGTTCGCTACCACATCAAGCTTGGACCTGATGTGATTGCGAAAGCGCAGGAGCGAGCCTACAGCTCGCCGATCTGGTACACCCCGGCAGGCTGAGGATATTCATCGCATGAACTGGCGCCAGCGCGCAGCCGCGTTGCTGCGCGAGCCTCTTGTGCAGTTTCTCGGCGCAGGCTTGCTTGTCTATGTGCTGTTGTCTGGCCGCGCCCCCGATCTTGGCGAGCGCAGGATCGTGGTCAACGAGGCGGTAGTCGGCCGCCTCGCGGCGCGCTGGTCGGACAACTATCGCCGTCCGCCCAACCCTGCGGAACTCGATGGGCTGATCAACGACTATGTGCGTGACCAGATCTACTATCGCGAAGCCTTGCGCCTCGGGCTCGACAAGGACGACGAAGTGGTGATGCGGCGAATGCGCAACAAGATGATCGCGCTCGCCACCAGCGAGGCCGAGGCGGCGACGCCGGGCGACAGCCAGCTGCAGGCACTGATCGACAAGGATCCGGCACGCTATGCCCCGGAGACGAAGCTGACCTTTAACCAGATCTATCTGGGGCAGGACAGCCCGGAACAGCGCCTTGCCGCCAGCCGTGTGCTGGGCAAACTGCAGGCCGGTGAGGATGACCGAAACCTCGGCCAGCCAATTCCCGTCCCTGCGAGCTTCAGCAAGGATCCGGCAAGCGACGTGGGCAGCGTGTTTGGCGATGAATTCGTGGGCGGCCTGCGCCGTGCGCCCATCGGAATCTGGTCGGGTCCGATTGTCTCGGGCTTCGGCCTGCATCTGGTCAGGGTGACGGAGCGTACCAGTTCTGCGACGCCCAAACTGGTGGACGTCCGCCAGGCCGTTGAGAACGACTGGCGCGCCGACGCGCGGCGCCGTGCGGAAGGCGATGGCTACAAACGCATCCTGAGCGGGTACGACGTGGTGATCGAGCAGCCGAAATGATCCTGCGCCGCCTGCTGGCCGTGCTGATCGGCCTGCTCGCCCTCGCCGGGTCGGCGGCGGCCGATGAACTGCGTCCCGGCTACCTTGAACTGACCCAGCAGGATCAGACCCATTGGAGGCTGATCTGGAAAGCGCCGGTGCTGGGCGGTCTCGCCACGCGGTCGCGCCCCGCCCTGCCCTCGTTCTGCTCGCTGGGTCCGGCGCAATCGCGGCTCGACGGCAGCAACGTCGTCTCGCTGATCCCGGTGACATGTTCCCGTCCGCTCGACGGCGCCCGGGTCGGCATCGCCGGGATGGAGTCAAGCCTGACTGACGCGCTCGTCCGGATTGCCCCGCTGGGCCGCCCCGTCCAGGCGGAGCGGCTGACGCCCGAACACCCGACGGTGAAGGTCGCCGCGGTGCCGGATCGCTGGCTAGTCGCCAAAACCTATCTCGCGCTTGGCGTGGAGCACATTCTTACCGGGTACGACCATCTCCTTTTCGTGATCTCGCTGGTGCTGCTGCTCGGCAGGCTTTGGGTGGTGGTGCGCGCTGCCACTGCCTTTACCATCGCCCACTCGCTCACTCTGGCAGGAACGACGCTGGGCGTGATCGGTCTGGCCCAAGCTCCGGTCGAGGCGCTGATCGCCCTGTCGATCGTTTTCCTTGCGGTCGAAATCGTCAAGCAGGAGGAAGGTGCGCCGCGCCTGTCAGAGCGGATTCCCTGGCTTGTCGCTTTCGGTTTCGGCCTGATCCACGGCTTCGGTTTTGCCGGAGCGCTGCGCGAAATTGGCCTGCCGGAAAGCGACGTGCCGATGGCATTGCTGACATTCAACGTCGGCGTCGAGCTGGGGCAACTCGCCATCATCGCGGCAGTGCTGACGCTCATCGCGCTGCTGCGCCGGTTTGCACCGGCCACGCTTCGGCCCGCCACACTTGTCGCGAGCTATGCCATCGGCACCACGGCGAGTTTCTGGTTCATCCAACGGTTGCTCGGCTAAAAAAGCGCGCGACAGCGGAGCGTTTAGTTTCTAGGCGAAGATCATGGGAGATGGACCCGCACGGCTCTACGGACTGGATGCATTGCGCGGCATTGCGGCCATCTGCGTACTCGGCCTTCACGTCCATGCGATCTATGGCGGCTTCCCGGATCTGTTCGGCAAGGCTTACCTCGCGGTTGATTTCTTCTTCATGCTCAGCGGTTATCTGATGGCGCGAACCTATGGCGAGCGATTGGCCAGCGGGATGAGCGGGCTTCAGTTCTTTCGCATCCGCTACAGGAGACTGTGGCCGGTGATGGCGGTCGGGGGTCTTGTCGGCGCGTATTATCTGTGGACCGCCACGCAAAACCCGTGGCTGTTCGGGGTGTTGTTTGCGGCCAACATCATGCTCGTGCCGGTGGGTTTCCAGCAGGAGCTGTTTCCTTTGAACGTGCCGGCCTGGTCGGTATTCCTGGAGCTGTTCGTCAACGCAATCCACGGTTTCATCCTGGCCCGATTGCGGACGGGTGCGCTGGTGGTCATTGCTCTGTGCGCCCTGGCGGCGACGGTCCGTTTTGCCAGGGACTCCGGCGCGCTCGACCTCGGCGCAAGGCCGTCCTCGTTGGTTCCGGGCCTGTTCCGCGCCATTCTGTCGTACTCGATTGGCATGATGCTGTTCCAACGCTGGCGGGATGGCGGGGCACCGCACGTTTCGCCGTTGCTCGCCGCCGTTGGCTTTCCGGCTCTGCTGGTCCTGCCCTGGGCGCTGGGCATCGCGCATTGGGCATACGATCTCGCCTTCGTTCTCTTTGCTTGTCCGCTGCTGCTGGCTGGGGGGCTTGCGCTGCGGCATCCCTCAACCCTGGCATTGGCGCTCGGGAGCGCTTCATTCCCGCTGTACGCCGTGCACTTTGCCGTGCTGCGCCAGGCTCAATTGATGGGGATCGGCGCTGTAGGCGCTGTTGGCCTCGCGATTGCCGTGACGGCGCTTGTCACCATCTGGACCCAGCGCAAGCCGCGCCGTAGTGCGACAGCAAACCACTCTGCAAGCCTGGCCTTTGCCAAGGTCGCCCCGGAAGGACACCGATGATGGATGACGCCGTTCTCTATGAAGCCGCCGCCAACGGGGTTGTAACCCTGACGATCAATCGCCCGGAACTGCGCAATCCGATATCCGAAGCCGACGTGATCGAGGGGCTGCTTGGCGCTTTGGTCCGGATCGAGGCCGACCCCTCGGTGCGGGTGGCGATCCTGACGGGTGCGGGCAAGGCCTTTTCCTCCGGCGGCAATATCAACGCGATGAAGGCTGGCGCGGGCGGGCTCAATGGCGGGCTCCCCGCCCGGACGCGCGGGAATTACAAGCGCGGCATCCAGCGTTTGCCGCTCGCCTTCGCCGCGCTGGAGGTTCCGGTGATCGCCGCGGTCAACGGCCCGGCGATCGGCGCCGGGCTTGACCTCGCCTGCATGTGCGACGTGCGGATCGCCGGGGAAAGCGCCAAGTTCGCCGAAAGCTTCGTCAAGCTGGGCATCATTCCGGGTGACGGCGGGGCGTGGCTGTTGCAGCGGGTTGTCGGTTTTTCCAAGGCGGCAGAAATGTCGCTGACCGGGGATATACTCGACGCTGCCGAAGCGCTGGCTTGCGGCCTTGTATCGCGTGTCGTGCCCGATGCGGAACTCTTGCCGGTGGCTCGCACCCTGGCGGACAGGATCGCCGCAAATCCGCCGTTTGCGGTGCGGATGACCAAGCGCCTGCTGTGGGAAGCGCGCCGCGCCGACCTGCCGACCGTGCTTGAAATGTCAGCAGCGATGCAGGCCGTTGCCCACGCCACCGCGGATCACGAGGAAGCGGTCGACGCCTTCCTCGAGAAGCGCAACCCTGTTTTCAAAGGTGACTGAACGACACCTAACCGCCACACGGAGTATTCTATGGCCCACTTCCTTGTCGTTGAAGCGCGCTTCTACGATCATCTCAACGACATGCTCGTCAAGGGCGCCCGCGCGGCGCTCGAAGCGGCCGGGCATCAGGTCGATGTCATCACCGTTCCGGGTGCGCTCGAGATCCCGGGAGCGATTGCACTCGCCGATCAGGCGGATCGCTACGATGGCTTTGTTGCCATCGGCGTGGTGATCCGGGGCGAGACTTATCACTTCGAGATCGTCGCCGGAGAATCCGCGCGCGGGATCATGGCGCTGACCATGGACGGCATCGCCATCGGCAACGGCATCCTCACCGTCGAGAACGAGGAGCAGGCGCTGGTGCGTGCCGATCCGAAGCAGAAGGACAAGGGCGGCGAGGCGGCCAAGGCGGCCATGGCACTGCTTGTCTTGCGCGAGACCTACGCCTGACGGGCAGCAGTACGTGATTCAGGTAGCGGCGTTTCTGATGCTCGGATCGGGAGCGCTGCATGCCGTGGTCAATGCCGTTCTCAAGGCGGGCGGTGACAAGATGTCGAGCAGGGCGCTGATCGATGGGTCGAGCGCGCTGCTGGTGCTGCCACTTGCCTTCGTAGTGCCACTGCCCGCCGGAGCCTGGGCATGGTTGGCCGGGTCGACCGTCACCCACCTGCTCTACCTCTATTTCCTGATCCGCGCGTTCGAGATGGCGGACATGAGCGCGGTCTATCCGGTGATGCGCGGCAGCGCTCCGGTGATCGCCTCTGCCGTTTCGGTGCTGGCTTTCGGCGAACCGATAAGCTGGGGCATTGCGGCGGGGATCGCGTTCGTCAGCCTGGGCACCGCTGCGGTTGCGTGGTGGCATACGCCCGGGGCCCGCGCGTTGGGCTGGGCCTTGGCGACCGGGGTGACGATCGCGCTCTATACCGTGATCGACGCGCAGGGAGTGCGGGCCGCGCCGTCCGCCTTGAGCTACATGGTCTGGGTGTTCCTGGCGCTTGGCGGCGGGATCGCCCTGGTTTTCGCACTGTGGCGTGGCCGCGTGTTCCTGCTGACGGCGCGGCAGCAGTGGAAACCGGGGCTGATCGCGGGCGCCCTGTCGCTGGTGACTTACGGACTGGCCTTGTGGGCCTATCGGATCGGTGACGTTCCGCGCCTCTCCGCCTTGCGCGAAACCTCGATCCTGTTCGGTGTCGCGATCGCCCTGTTCGTGCTGAAGGAGCGGGTCGGGCGGGCGCGACTGGCCGGAGCGGCGCTGATCGCCTGCGGCGCGGCGCTGCTGATCGTGAGTCGTTGACAGGTCGCGATCCGGGGTGTTGCAGCAATATTCCGTTCATGAAACTCGATTTAAAACTTACGGAACAACAATGGGGGATTTGATGCAATGAAAGTTTCCACCACGATTGCGCTTGCCGCCCTGGCTTTCGCTTCCGCCGCGCACGCCGCCTCGGCCGACTACCTGCTCGAAATCGACGGCATCAAGACCGCCGATGGCAAGGCCGCCCAGGTCAATAGCTGGTCCTTCGGGGTCTGCAATTCCGGGGCCTGCACGTCGCGCGGCAAGTTGGCTCCGCGAGAGGCTGGAAGCGGCATGGCCACGGGGAAGGCCGCCTACGACAAGTGTTGCCTGCCCACCGCTTCACAAAATTCGCAGTCGCTGCGCGAATCGCCGACGAAAAGCTCGACCGGGGTGACCACCATGGCGGCTACTCCCTTGGGCGATGTTGACGGCGACGGTTCACCCGATCTGGCATTCGCGGCCACCCAGGAAGAGATATATGGCCTGGAACTCACCTTCCAGAAAATACCAGCCGAATACCAGGCCGCTTGCGCGTCCGGGCACATCGACAAGGCGACAATCACCAACGGCACCGAGACATTCGCGGTAAGCAGCGTCAGCGTGGTGTGCGGAAAGGGCGGCGCCGGGGCCTCCACCGCTGCCTATGCCCGCAGCGGCATCAACCGGATCGATTCGACGCCAGCGCGGATCAGCACCAACTTCACCGTTGCCCGGCAGACCCAGACCCAGTCCTTCGGCGAAAAGTGCCAGGCCGGGATGCAGTGCGGCGGCGCGGCCGTGACCATGACGCTGAGCGGGGGCAAGATGTCCTACGGCAAGACCGGGCACGTCACCCTGATGAAATAGAAGCCGCTCAACCCAGGTCGACGAACCCCGTCAGGCCATAGGGCTTGTAGGGACCGATGATCAGTTGCTCGAACACGCCAAAGCCTTCGCCGTGGCGATCGCTGACGACGCGGCAGGGCAACTGGACATGGTAGTTGTCCGTGGCTTGCGGATCGGATTGCGCCAGGCTGAAATCCTCGCGCTCGACCACCAGTTTGCCGTGGTAGAGCCCGTGGTTCCATTTGGGCGAGGTATAGCCGATGCCGCGCATCTGGAAGCGGCCTACGGGTTCGAAGGTCAATGTCTCCGTTCCGTCCGGGCCTTCGATCACCAGCCTCCCCCGTGCGGGCCAGCGGGTTCCCTGGGCCATCGGCGAATCCATTTCGCCGTCGCAGTCGACCAGTTCCGCTGCTCCTGCACCATCGGGAGAGATGACCGCGCGGGTGTTCCACTTGTTGCCCTTGGCATCGGCATTGACGTGGAAGAACACGGATCGATCGGCGAAGTTGATCGGGGTCCACTGCCAGAAGAAGCCCGGCACCACCCCTTCCCCGTGCGGTTGCTCGTCGCGCGCGCCAACCGGGCGCACGCCCCATGACCGATCGCGGGTGCCCGCCGTTCCGGGCCGCACTTCGCGCCGGACGCCGTCGATCTCGATCCAGCCGGTGTAGTGCCCGTTCTGGGTCAGGCGGGTGTAGTCCATGAAAGTGCGCGGGCCGATGCGATGGATGAAGCGCGGCTCCTCGATCGGGAAGGCGCGGCCGGTGAAGGTAAGGTCTGCCTTGAGCCCTTCACCGTCGACGGTGACACGCAGCTTGTGCAGCGGCTCGATCACCTCGATGCGGATCGGGCCGACCTCGATGTCGAACCGCTCCATACCCAGCTCGCGCGAGGCATGAAGGCAATGCTGCACACCATCGCGGATCGTCGAGAAATGGGCATCCGCCACGTTGAGGTGCGGATAGATCCCCAGCGCGACGGCGAAGAAATCCTCGCCGTTTGGACCGTAGCCATTGAAGAAGTAACGATCGTAGAAGTTCCGGTCCGTGCCCGCGTAGGCAATCGGCTCAGGGGTCTGGTGCAGCGGAAAATCGTCGCCCTTGGTCAACATGGTCAGCCAGCCTTTCTGAGTGCATCGAGCGAGCCATGCTCCAGCGCAAGGTCGCAGGCCCCGCGGGCCATCGACAGGAAATTCTCGTCACCACGCGGCGTTCGTTCGACGTAGGCCGCGCTGAACACCGCAGTAGAAAGGCCGTGCAGTGCCCCGATACGGTAATCGTCCCAGATCCCCGCCCGATCCAGCGGCACGCCTCGCCGGGTCATCTCGGCGCAGTAGAGATCGAGCAATTCGTGCTCGTACGCGCGGCGCAGCGCAGCGCCAATTCCGCAACCGAGGAAATAGCCGATGTCCGTCAGGCCATTGCCAAGCGCCACTGTCTGCCAGTCGAGCACCGCGATCGGCTCTGCCCCGCCATGAATGTCGAACAGCATGTTGTCCAACCGGAAGTCGCCGTGGATCAGGCACTTGGGCGGAACGTTACGTCCGAACCACAGGTTGGCGGCATCGTTCAGTTCCTCGCAGATCGCCATGTATTCCGGCTCGAGGCTATCGGCATAGCGGTCGCGAAAAATCGCCTGGGCATTGGGATAGAGCGCGCGCACCTGCTCGGCTACCCCCGGCGCGGGCCTGAGCCAGGCGGCATCAAGGATCGCCGGATTGCCCCACGATGGCGCGTGAAATGCGGCAGCCTGGGCTATCGCCTGCCGGGCGTCGGCCAGCGAACAGCTTTCGAGCTGGTTGCCGCCCCGCGCCGGTCCGAGGTCCTCGAACACCAGCAGGAAATCGACTCCGTCCGGGTCGATCTCGGCAACGTGGGGCGTGGCGACCCGGATGTCGAGTTGCGGGCGCAGTTCGCGGTAAAACCCGACTTCCCTGGCGTAGAGCCCGAAGGCTGCCGCCGTTCCCCGGCTGGTCTGGTCAGCCGCGGGAAACTTGCCGGCCACGGTTGCTGGCCCAGCGCCCTCGCGATCGTAGGTCAGATGGAAGCGCGCGCTGTCGCCCACCTGCCCTGTGCCGATGGCCTGCCAGGTCAAGCCGGTAATCCGGGCATCGCCGATCACGCCCGCCGCGCGCAGGCGCTCTTCAAGCCAACCGGCCTCGACCGCGTCGGGTCGCGTCGGGAACTCCGCCATTCGTCACCCTCACCCGTTATTTAATCGCACGATTAAACGAGAGGATGGTATCTGGCAACTACCAGATCTTCACGCGCTTCTCTGGCGGGAGGTACAGCTTGTCGCCCGCCTTCACGTCGAACGCCTTGTACCAGGCATCGAGGTTGCGCACGGTCAGCGCGCGATACATTCCCGGCGCGTGGCCATCGGTGGCGATCCGACCGCGCAGCGCTTCGTCGCGCATCTTGGTGGCCCAGGTCTGGGCATAGGCGATGAAGAAGCGCTGGTCGCCGGTGTAACCGTCGATCACCGGCGCGTCCTTGCCCTTGAGCGAGGCGTGATAGGCATCGTAGGCCGCCGACAGCCCGGCGACGTCGGCGATGTTCTCGCCAAGGGTCAGCTTGCCGTTGACGTGTACCCCGGGGAACGGCTCGTAGGTGTCGAACTGTGCGGCGAGCGCCCCGCCCTCCTGGTTGAACTTGGCAAGATCCGCCGCGGTCCACCAGTTGCGCATCTTGCCGGTGCTGTCGAAAGCCGCGCCGTTGTTGTCGAAGCTGTGGCTGATCTCGTGCCCGATCACTGCGCCGATCGCGCCATAGTTGTACGCTGGGTCGGCCTTGGGATCGAAGAACGGGCGCTGGAGGATCGCTGCGGGGAAGTTCAGCGCGTTCTGCACCGGCAGGTTGACCGCGTTGACCAGCTG
>JAGWUU010000292.1 GCA_028868335.1 Sphingomonadales bacterium
TTGGACAGGTGGCCGAGTGGTTTAAGGCAGCGGTCTTGAAAACCGCCGTGGGTGCAAGCTCACCGTGGGTTCGAATCCCACCCTGTCCGCCACTGCAAGCCCTATCCTGCTGGCTGCGACGCTCCCCTGGAAGCCAGTCGCTTCAAGCCTTCGGCGGCGGCTCCGAAGAACAGTCCGCCGATCACCGTGGACAACACAAGTTCCAGCCAGTTGACGTGCAACTGGACCAGCGGCGCGGCGGCGATTGTTACGAAAAGCATGGTCGCGTTGTTCACGATTGTCGGTATGGCCTGGATCGTGTTGAGATAGAGCGCAAAAATCAGGAGCGCGACGCCAACCGAAAGACCCGCCGCGCCGTATTGTAGCGAAGCAACCAGCAAAAACCAGCCGATGCCTATGCCAACCAGCGCGCCGATCAGGGCTCGTGGCAGATGCCTGATCTCGAGTTGCTCGTTGTTCGCCCAGTACCACAAGATCAGGAAACCGCCGACCAGCGACGTATCGGCCATGAATTGCAGGCCGATCACGATCCACAGAACCAGCAGGACGACAACGATCCCGGTTACAACCATACCTTCCACCGGTCCCGGTGGCGGGACTTGGGTTTCATTGTCCATCGTGTTTCCCCTCCTGCTGGCCCTGGATCGAGCCACGGGGGGAAATAGAGCCGATTCGAGGTAGCTGCGCTACCCCTGGAATGGCAGTCGTCGCCTAAATGTGCAGCGCCCGTCCGTAAGCCGCAAGGACGCTTTCGTGCATCATCTCGCTGAGCGTAGGGTGCGGGAAGACGGTGTTCATCAACTCCACCTCGGTCGTTTCCAGGGTCTTGCCCACGACATAGCCCTGGATCAGTTCCGTCACTTCCGCGCCGATCATGTGCGCGCCGAGCAGTTCGCCGGTATTGGCGTCGAAAACGGTCTTGATGAAACCTTCAGGTTCGCCCAGCGCGATGGCTTTGCCATTGCCGATAAAGGGGAAATTGCCGACCTTCAGTTTATAGCCCGCCTCCTTGGCCTTGGCCTCGGTCAGACCGACGCTGGCAACCTGTGGGTGGCAATAGGTGCATCCGGGGATGTTGGCCTTGTCCATCGCGTGTGGGTGGACATCCTTGTTGCCAAGCGCCTGTGCGATCGCTTCAGCGGCGATCACGCCTTCGTGGCTGGCTTTGTGTGCAAGCCACGGCCCCGGCGTCACATCACCGATCGCCCAAATTCCGGCTACATTGGTGCGGCACATCCCGTCGATGGCGATGATCCCGCGTTCGGCCTTTACGCCCACTGCTTCAAGCCCGATGTTCTCGGTATTGGGGGCGATGCCCACGGCGACGATGACGTGGCTGAATTCGGTTTCGCCGACCTTGCCGTCCTTGTCCTTGATCTTGGCCCTGACGCCCTTGTCGGACACTGCCAGCGCTTCGACCCCGGCGCCGGTCATGATCGTCATGCCCTGCTTTTTCAGCGCCTTTTCAAGGAAGGTCGAAACGTCCGCGTCCTCCACTGGCACGATCCGGTCCATCATTTCGACAACGGTAACTTCCGCACCCATGTCATTGTAGAAGCTCGCGAATTCGATGCCGATTGCGCCTGATCCGATCACCAGCAATTTGCCGGGCATTTCGGTAGGGGTCATGGCATGGCGATAAGTCCACACCCGCTTGCCATCGGCCGGGGCGAAGGGCAGGTCGCGCGCGCGGGCGCCTGTGGCGACAATGATGTGTTTGGCGGAAAGCGTTTCTGTCCCCTTCTCGCCCTTCACTTCCAGCTTGCCACCGCCCTTGAGTGTGCCGACGCCCATGTGAACGGCGATCTTGTTCTTCTTCATCAGGTGGGTGACGCCCTGATTGAGTTGCTTGGCGACGCCCCGGCTGCGCTTTACCACGGCATCGAGGTCTGCGCTGATCGATGCTGCCGCCAGACCGTAATCCTTCGCGTGCTGCATGTAGTGATAGATCTCGGCCGAGCGCAGCAACGCCTTGGTTGGGATGCATCCCCAATTGAGGCAGATGCCGCCAAGATTTTCACGCTCCACGATCGCGGTCCTGAGCCCAAGCTGAGCGCAGCGGATGGCCGCGACATAGCCACCAGGTCCCGATCCAAGAACGATAACGTCGTATTGCTCAGCCATGATCACTCCGTATCCTTGATGGCGCGCGGGCGACCAGCATCGTCCAGCAGCACAAATTTGAAGAGGCCGCGCGCGACCTCGGTAATGGTTTCACCATTGCGCTCGCGCCCTTCGCCTCTTGCTGCGATGGTCAGCGAGGTACGTCCGCGCTCCGCAATGTCGGCATAGACGGACAGTTCGTCGCCCACGGCCATGACGCCCGGAAAGGTGAAATCAGTGGCGTGAACCACCACCGCTTTACCCTTGCCCACCCGCGAGGCGAGCGACCCTGCGCCCAGCGCCAACTGGCTCATCAGCCAGCCGCCGAACACGCCCCCATAGGGGTTGAGATCAGTCGGCATGGCCGTGACGCGGATGACGAGACTTTCGCCCACCTCAGGATCAGGCCACCAGCCCCAGCGGCGCCTCAACCAGATTCTTGAAGGCCTGCATCAACCGGGCTCCATCCGCACCGTCGATCGCGCGGTGGTCGAAGCTGCCGGTCGCGCTCATCACAGTAGCGACCGCCAGTGCGCCATCGACCACGTACGGGCGCTGCTCTCCCGCGCCGATCGCCATAATCATGCCCTGCGGCGGGTTGATCACCGCTTCGAACTGCTTGATCCCGAACATACCCATGTTCGAAAGGCTGGCGGTGCCGCCCTGGAACTCATGAGGCTGGAGCTTGCCAGCCTTGGCCTTTTCGGCAAGCACCTTCATCTCTGTCGAAACCGCGCTGACCGCCTTGCTTGCGGCATCGACGACGATCGGGGTGATAAGCCCGGTAGGCGTGCTGACCGCCACCGACACATCAGCGCGGTGATACTGGATCAGCGCTTCGGGTGTGTAGGAGACATTGCATTCCGGAACCTGGACCAGCGCCTTGGCCAGTGCTTTTATCAAAAGATCATTGACTGAAAGCTTTACACCCTGATTTTCCAGCGCCTTGTTAAGTTCGCCGCGCAGCTTGAGCAGGGCGTCAAGGCGCACGTCAACGGTCAGGTAGATGTGCGGGACCTGTTGCTTCGATTCAGTCAGACGGCGGGCGATGGTCTTGCGCATCATCGTCAGCTTGACCGCCTCATGCGGTATATCTGTGCTGAACGTGCTGGCCGGAGCTGGCACAGGCGCTGGTGCAGGAGCGGCAGCGACTGGCGCCGCAACACCGGGCTGCGCGCCCTCCACATCGGCCTTGACGATCCGGCCTCC
>JAGWUU010000293.1 GCA_028868335.1 Sphingomonadales bacterium
TCGCCTTCTGCGCCCCGGTCGCGACGTTGAAGTAGAATTCCGCGGGCTTGCTCTCATAGTTCAAGCCCACCTCCGCACCCCAGCCGCGCGACTTTTCATAGTTGAACGGTGACTGGATCAATGTCGAACCGAAATGCTCCTCGTCGAGCAGGTTGCGCTTGATCTTGTAGTAGAGATCGATCGACAGGCTGAGCCGGTCGTTGAGGAAGTGCTGTGCGCCCATATCGAAGCTGTGTTCACGCTCGGACCGGACCGGATCGGCCTGCTTGATCGAGGCGGCGTTGGTTGTGTTGTCAAACGCGGACAAGGCGGCAGAGGCGACCAGCTCGATTGGCGGCGGCGTAAAATAACGCGCATAGCCAGCGTGGAATGTGGTGCGGTTCGTCGGCTTCCACACCAGTCCGGCACGCGGGCTGACCTGGTCTTCGATGACGAGGGCATCGGAGCGATCGTAACGCAGGCCATAGTTGAAGGTCAGCGTATCGCTGATCGCCCATTCGTCCTGCACGTAAACGCCCAGGGTCGAAGCGGTCTGGCGCTGGTTGAGCAGGACCGACGTGGGTATATCGCTGGTCTGGTTGCCAGCGCCGTCCGCGGGAAATACCCGCGTCAGGCTGTCAGTCTGGGTCCGTTCATTCTGGAAGAACGCACCGAAGCGCAGGTGGTGGGCCCCACCAAGCTTGATCCCGGCATCGGTCTGCACGCCCCAGGCCGTGCTCGCCTGCGTCAGGTCGGTATCGACCCCGGTGAACATCAATTGCCCGCCCTGCGGATCGGGCGTGTAGTGCGCCTTTGCATAGCGAGCGAACGGCGCGATCTGCACGTCCAGCGTGTCGCCGGAATACTGCCAGGCGAGCACGCCGAATTCGGACTGCTGGCGCTGGTTCTGGTCCAGCGTGGCAGAATCGAAACTGGTCCGCCCGTTGAGGGTGAATTGCGGCTGGAGCGCGGGCGAATTGGGAATCTGGAACGTGCCGTGCGAGATACCGCCGAATGCGGAAAGGCGGCTGTTGTCGCTCAGCAGATAGGAAAGATAGGCAAAGCCGCGCTCCTGCTCGGTGCGGTCATGGATCGCGGTGCGGCTGGGGGTCGGATTGGAAATGCCAAGGTCGTTGCGCAGGTAGCTGCCCGAAACGAAATAGCTGAGCTTGCCGACCGAATCGCGCAGCGTCGCGCTGGGCTGGATTGTACCGTTTCCGCCGCCATAGATCCCGACATCGCCGTCGAAATCGAAGCTGTCCGTCCGCGTCTTGATGTCGACCACGCCGGCGGTGCGGAAGCCGTATTGGGCGGGCAGGGCGCCGGTGATCACCGCGATCGAATTGGCTATGCGCGGATCGACCAGTGCGCCGAACCCCGAGAAGCCCTGCGGCACGGTGATGCCGTTGAGCCGGTACTGGATGTTGCCATGTTCGTTGCGGATGTGGATCTCGCCATCGCCGTCGGAATCCTGCGCCACGCCCGGCGCCTGCAACAGCACGCCCTTCAGGCTGCGATCAGCGCCGCCGGGTTGAATGTCCATGCTGTTGCGATTGATCTTGTAATCGTTGGCGCCGATCTTCGAATCAATCGAATCACGCGCCACGTCGAGGCGATGGGCGGTGATGACAATGGCCGAATCCTGTTCACCCGGTTCCGGGGCGGCCGCCTCGGCAAAGGCGGGGGTGGCGACACATGCCACGGTGCAGAGAAGTAGTGAACGCACGAAATATCTTTCTGAACTGAATGCGCTGCCACTAGACCGTATGTTACATTGTCACAAGGGCGCTGACCGCTTGGAAATCACGCTTCGCCGTGGCCGGCTGCAAGATAGTCGTCGCTCTGCATCTCCTTGAGTCTGCTGACAGTCCGTTCAAACTCAAAGTGACCATGGCCCTGTTCGTAGAGGTTTTCCGGTTCGGCATCGGCCGTGACCAGCAGCTTGACCTTGTTTTCATAGAGCGCGTCGATCAGCGTCACGAACCGCGCGGCCTCGTTGCGTCTATCAGGCCCCATCCTCGGAATGCCCACAAGGATTACGGTGTGGTAGGCGCGCGCCACCGCCAGGTAATCCGCCGCGCCGCGCGGCTCGCCGCACAGTCGCTTGAAGCTGAACACGGCAACGCCCTTGAAGCTCTTGGGAACGTGGAGCGTCCGGCCCCCGCCCAGATCGAGATCGGCGGAGGGGACATGGGCGCTGTCTTCCGGCGGGTAGTCGGTCAGGCGGAAGAAGGCTTCGCGCACTTGCGCGGTGGCGGCCTCGCCCAGCGGGGTATGCCAGGTGTCCATGCCGCCCAACCGGTCAAGCCGATAATCGACCGGCCCGTTGAGCGCCATGACGTCAAGCTCCCGCTCGATCAACGCAATGAACGGCAGGAAGTGTTCGCGGTTGAGGCCGTCCTTGTAGAGTTCGGACGGGGCGCGGTTCGAGGTGGTAACGATCGTCAGGCCGTGGGTGACGATCAGGGCGGTGAACAGCCGGCTCATGATCATCGCATCGGCGGAATTGTTGATCACCATCTCGTCGAAGGCCAGCACGCGCAGCCCGGCCGCGATCTGCGCGGCGACCGGCTGGATCGGATCGCCGCTCTCCGACTTGCGGGCTTCACGCAGAAGGGCGTGAACCTCCAGCATGAAGGCGTGGAAGTGGACGCGACGCTTTTCTGGGATGGCGAGGCAATCGTGGAACAGGTCCATCAGCATGGATTTTCCGCGCCCGACCCCGCCCCACAGATAGAGGCCGCGTGGCGGCGCGGGCTTGCGTCCCAGGAACCGGCCGAGCAGCCCTGTCGATGGAGCGGATTCAAGCTGGCGTTGCAGCGCGTCAAGCCGCTCCGCCGCGGCGCGTTGTTCAGGGTCCGGGCGCAATTCGCCCGCGGCCACCAATTTCTCGTACCGCGCAAGGACTGCGCTCATCGGGCAGATGGCTTCCTTACGATGCCCGAAAATGTGGCGACGAGATGGTCGTCCGCCTCGCCCTGAACGACGGTACCGCGCATGAACACCAGCCGCTTGGTTTCGCGCATCACTTCGACCAGGGCGTCCAGCGGCGCATCGAGCCGGCCCGCACCGATGAACTGGCTTGAAAGTTCAAGCGTCACCGCGCCCGCCGCATCTCCGTTGAGCAAGGTACGCATGGCGGCGAAAAGCGAAATGTCGACCAGCGCCAGCGTGACCGCGCCGTGGACCATGTCGAGCAGGTTGGAATGCTTGCGCTCGGGAAACATGCGCAGCCGACACCGGCCATCGGCATCCGCCCGGACCAGCATCTTGCCCATCGCCTGGGCGTTGAACCGGGTGGT
>JAGWUU010000036.1 GCA_028868335.1 Sphingomonadales bacterium
ACCCTGCAACTGACCGACCGGACCAAGGACGTGATCAAGAGCGGGGGTGAGTGGATCAGCTCGGTCGAGCTTGAGAATGCCGCAATGAGCCACCCGGCGGTTGCCGAAGCTGCTGCGATCGGCATCTACCATCCAAAGTGGGATGAACGGCCCATACTGGTGGTGGTCAGGAAGGCCGGGGCACAGGCCACGTCAGACGAGATCAAGACCCATCTCGCCAAGACGGTCGCGAAGTGGTGGCTGCCTGATGCGGTGGAATTCGTGGACGACATTCCCCATGGCGCCACCGGCAAGATCAGCAAGAAGGATCTGCGCGACCGGTTTCGCGATTACAAACTGGTGGAGGCGTGATGACCGCCCATATCGATCCCTCCCGCGAAAACTGGCAGCGCTTCAAGGACTTGCCGCGTGATCGGCCAATCCACATGCTCAACCTGATCAGGTTCCGCGATAGGGCGGAATACCCTGAAGGCCATCCCAACCATGGCAAGGACCTGACGGGGCGCGAGGCTTATGCCATCTACGCCGAGGGCTTCCAGCGTGTCGTGGCGAACGATGGTGCGGCAATGGTCTGGCGGGCATCGCTGGAATGCGTCGTCACCGGCCCGGAAGGTGAATGGGACGAGGCGTTCGTCATGGGCTATCCCGACAGTGCCACCTTCATGGCCATGGTCAAGAACGAGGAATACGTTCGCGATGTTGTGCCTCACCGTACCGCCGCGGTAGCGGACAGTCGGCTGATCCGGTTTGGTGGATAGGCGCGCTGAATATCGGAAACTCCCCCGCTCGCCGTGAGCCTGTCGGAGGATGCTGCGCGAACGTCGGGCGAGTTGGATGACTTCGACCGGCTTGGGCAGAGCGGACCTGGAGCGATCCAGAATTCCGGCGTTTCCGTTCAACCCTTCGCCTTTTCGACCATGGCATGGATTTGCTCGGTCAGCTTGGTGTTCTGCACCATCAGGCGCTGCAATTCGGCGTTGATCGTCAACAGCGTCTCGGCGTCCTTGTAGGTCTGGTAGGCCTGCTTGTCCGACGCGGCTGCGGCGACGTTCTGGCCAACCATGATGATCGACAGCAGCACCAATTGCAGAAAGGTCTGCGCGATCCAGGCGATCAATGGGGCGGTTCCCCCGGCAATGGCCTCGGGCAGACTGATCAGCGCGAGGACGGTGAAGGCATAGGCGCACCACATGGTGCCGACCGCTTTCGTGATTGTTACGGCCAGCCACCCGTTGAAACCGCTGACTTCGCGCGCGATGGTATGGGTCCCTTCGGCGGCGCGGGCCTGAAGCCTGGCGCCGATAGATGTTTGAGTGGTCTGCTCTGCCATGGTGGCTCTCCGCTGAATATTCGGCGGACAGTGTTTGACCGATCGCCGCTCTAAATCAATCGCATCTGCCCATCCGCGCTTGGCCTGACGAAATGGCTGCAATCGAGCCGTAGATGCTCTCGGTTCATGCCCAGCCGCGCGGTCGCGATTCGGAACCGCGTGCGGAACAGGTCGGCCCAGACACCCTGCGGCTTCATCCGGCTGAAGAACGAGGGATCGTTGTCGCGTCCGTCGCGCACCGATTGGACGATATGCATCACCTTGTCGGCACGATCGGGAAAGTGGACGGCAAGCCATTCGCGGAACAGAGGCGCTACCTCGTGCGGCAGGCGCAGCATTATCCAGCTTGCCGAGCGAACGCCGCGTCCTGCGGCGGCGGCGAGGATGCTTTCGATGAATTGATCGGTGATGCCGGGGATCACCGGCGCGATCGAGACGTGGGCCGGCACTCCCGCAGCGACCAGTTTGCCCAGCGCATCGAGTCGTCGCGCAGGTGTCGAGGCGCGGGGTTCCAGCAGACCGGAGAGCCTTGCGTCGAGACTGGTGACGGAAACGCCGACGGCCACCAGATCACGCTTCGCAAGCGTGGACAGCAGGTCGAGATCGCGGACCACCCTCGCGCTCTTTGTCGTGATCGTCACCGGGTGGCCGGTTTCCAACGCAACCTCCAGAATGGAGCGAGTAATGCGATAGCGTTCCTCGATCGGCTGGTAGGGATCGGTGTTGGTTCCCATCGCGATCGGCGCGACCTTGTAGCCGCGCTTTGCCAGCGTCTCGCGCAGCAGCCGCGCCGCATCGGGCTTGGCGAACAGCTTCGTCTCGAAATCCAGTCCGGGGGAAAGATCGTGGTAGGCATGGGTGGGGCGAGCGAAGCAATAGATGCAACCGTGCTCGCAGCCCCGGTAGGCGTTGATGGAGCGATCGAACGGGATGTCTGGCGACTGGTTGAAGCTGACTATGGTGCGCGGCTTTTCCTCTATAACCGTGGTGTGCAGCCTTGGGCCCGGTCCGTCGATCCCCTCGCGTTCGTCCAGCCAATCTCCGTCCGTTTCGCGCGCGGCAAGCCCGAAGCGTTGCGGCACCGCGCCCGATTGAGCGCCGCGACCATGGACAGGGGAGGGCGGATTCGCCATTGCTGGACTAGAACATATAAAGAACATATGTTCAACCGGGGGCGAACCGATGAACCCGTCCGGGCTCATCTGCGTTACGTTCAATACTGGCGCATCACCATTCCGTTGGCGCTGAGTCGCACTGCTTTCGACCCGGTCAGGCCGGGGAAGGTCGGCCATAACCCCTGGGCGAGAGCGATGCGGCTTTCCGATGGGCCACCGGCCTGTCGTTCATACATCCAGTAGTTGCGCATCACTATGTTCACATAGCCGCGCGTCTCCCAATAAGGGATGCTTTCGATCCACAGCAGCGGGTCGCCCTTGTCCTTGATCTCGACCTGCCAGCGGCCAATTGGGGTCAGTCCGGCGTTATAGGCAGCCATGACCTTGGGCAGCAGGCCCTGCGTCGCCGGGGAGTTGCGCAGCATGTCCAGGTGGCGCTGCCCGAAGGCAAGGTTGACCTCCGGCCGGTTGAGGTCACTGGGCGATCCGCTGTAACCGAGATCTTCGGAATGATCCCTCGCCGCGGCCGGCATGATCTGCATCAGTCCACGGGCGCCGGTGGGGCTGACCACACCGGCGCGGAACACCGATTCCTGAAGGGTGTGTGCATAGACCAGCGCCGGATCAACCCTCCATCCGCCAACCGGGGTCCACTTCGGCGTGGGGAAGCGGGCTGCTGGCTCGGGATGGCCGCCGTAAGGCGCGTTGTAGGCCATCCAAAGCTGGGTGGAGGGCAGCCCGAGATCGCGGGCGAGACGTGAAAGCGGCTGGTACTGGCCCGGCGCGCCGATGCGTGCCTGATAGCGCAGCACCTCGTCTGCCAGGCTGTCCTTGCCGACTTCGGACAGTTCGACGGCAACGCGGACGTTGGAAACATCGCGCATCTGCTGCCAGTCGGTCGCCGTGAAATCGGGCGCCTCGTGGGTATTGGGCAAGGTCAGGCCCAATTGCTCGACCGCGAGCATTCCATATAGCGTCTCGTCCATCCGCGCCGCTTGCTTGAGCGGGGCGGCGGCAAGTTCGGGCTTGCGGCAACGCACCAGCGCACGGCTCTGCCAGAACAGCGCGGCTGCGGTCAGCTCGGAATTGTCGGACAGCGAGGCGGTGCGGGCAAAAGCATCGCCAGCCCCGGCGCAATCGTCCATCCGCCAAGCGGCAAGCCCTGCTGTCCACCAGCCTTCCGCCACCCACGGCCCGGCGCCGTCATTGGCGGTCTGGGCCAGGGCATAGGCCGAGGCATCGTCATTCTCGATGTAGTAGGACCAGGCGATCTTGGCGCGCCACTCGGCGCGGGCATTGGTTGAAAGCTGGGTATCGATGCCGTCGAGCAGGGCCTTGGCGCCGGATGGATCGTCGGCCTTGATCTTGGCGAGTATCCCGGCCGAGATCGTTCCCGGCATGGTGCCATCGTTGGTATCGCGCGGGCGGATGCGCTTGGCGCGGCTGGGCATGGAAATCAGCGAATTGGCCGAGGGCAGCGCAGGAATCGCGGTCACACCGCGCTTGGCAGCTAGAGCGGCGACCTGCTCTGACTGCGGCAGATCGGCCCCACGGGCAAACCAGGCGGCAAGATCAGGCGCTTCGACTTTCGGCGAAGTGGCGGCGAGGTAGTATTCGGCGCGCGCGACCTGATGCAGCGGACCATCGGCCTTCTGCGCGAACATCGTCTGCACCCGCGTCCAGTCTTCCCGGTCGATGGCGGCGAAGAGTTCGCGGTAATAGGCGCGTTCATCCTGGGTCAGCAGAGTGGGAACGGCGGTGCTTGCGGCGCGGTTGCGGAAGTAGTCGACGGCGGCGCTGTTGGCGTGAGCAGCCAAGGGCAGCGCCGCGACAGTCGCGGCCATCCCAATGGCAAGCACTCGCACTTTTGCACCCGAAATCACGTCTGTTCAGTCCCCATCCAGTCCGGCTCCGACCACTCCAGCAAAGCCTGCCACAGGCGGGCTTTGCCACGCGGTCTTGCCTCAAGGGCGGCAAGCCCGGGAGCGACAAGCACCGGAATGCTGGCGCCTTCATGGTGAAAATCAGGTAAAAATCCGGTTGTTTTCGCTGGGTCGTGGCCAAGAAGCGATGAGACGTTGCTGCCGAACACAAGTAGCCGCCGGGGGCGGGCAAGTCGGACATGATGCGCGACCACCTGCCCCAATCCGTCGTTAGCCAGGCCCGCCCAGTCAGGCATGGGCATCAAACGCGGCAAGGCGCTGGCCACATAAACCTGGTGTTCGCCCAGATTGAGCGCGCGCAGGATCGCCGCGAGCAGGGCGCCGTGCGGCCCGGATAGCAAGCGGTCACGGTCCTGCGCTTCGGGCTGATCGACCAGTACCATGAGCGGCGCGCCCACCGTCCCGCGCGGTGCGATTCGCCCCTCGACCGATCCGCCGTCAAGCGATGGTTCCGCCAGCCACCACCTCGAAAATTCTTCCGGTGTGGCAGGCCACTGTTGCGGATCGCCGCCTATTCGCGGTCGCGGTGGATCGGCAGGCGCTGCCGGGCGCGAGACGGCTATGGGGACGGGGTGCGCTTCCGCTACGGCTGGTTCCGCTGACCCAAGCCAGGAACGCGGATCGTCGGTGTAGTCAAGGTCCACCCCGGCGTCGCGCCACCAGTCAAAGGCAGCGGCGATCGCCCCTGCGCCGAGCGCATTTCCGCTTGCCGTTTGTTTCGTCGCCGTCACACTGTGGTCTTGACCTGCCGCGGCGCAGCAATCAAGGCTCGGCGCGACAAAATGCAGGACAACAGCGGGGAACGGATAAGGCCATGAGCGAACGCGAATCGATGCCCTATGATGTGGTGATCGTCGGAGGTGGCCCGGCGGGCCTTGCCGCGGCGATCCGGCTCAAGCAGGTCAATGCGGACCTGACCGTCTGCATCCTTGAAAAAGGATCCGAGATTGGCGCCCACATCCTCTCGGGCGCAGTGGTCGATCCCAAGGCGCTTGACGAACTGCTGCCCGAATGGCGGACGCAGGGTTGCCCGATGGCCGAAGTGCCGGTGACCGACAATTGGCACTGGGTGTTGACGCAAGGCAAGCATGTCGCCTTGCCGCACTGGCCGATGCCTCCGTTCATGTCGAACCACGGCAACTATACCGGCAGCCTTGGCAACCTGTGCCGCTGGCTGGCGGGCAAGGCTGAGGAACTGGGTGTGGAAATCTTCCCCGGCTTCCCCGCGGCCGAGGTGCTCTACAACGACGACGGCTCGGTCAAAGGTGTTGCCACCGGCGACATGGGCATTGCCAAGGACGGCAGCCACAAGGGCGACTACCAGCCGGGCATGGAACTCCACGCCAAGTACACTCTCTTCGCCGAGGGCGCCCGCGGCAGCCTGACCAAGCAGATCAAGGCGCGCTACGATCTTGAGGCGAACTGCGAGCCGCAGGTTTACGGCATCGGCATCAAGGAACTGTGGGACATCGATCCCGACAAGCATTTTCTCGGCCGTGTGATCCACACCCAGGGCTGGCCGCTGTCGGAAAGCGACAGCTGGGGCGGAGGGTTCCTCTATCACCAGGCCAACAACCAGGTTGCATTGGGCTTCGTCACCGCGCTCGATTACAAGAACCCCTACGTCTATCCGTTCGAGGAATTCCAGCGCTGGAAGCAGCACCCGGCGATCCGCGCGATCCTCGAGGGCGGGCGCCGCGTCTCCTATGGTGCGCGCGCGATCAACGAGGGCGGCTGGCAATCGGTGCCCCGGCTCGACTTCCCCGGCGGCGTGCTGATTGGCTGCTCTGCGGGCTTCGTCAACGTACCCCGGATCAAGGGCAGCCACACCGCGATGAAGAGCGGCATGCTGGCGGCAGAGGCGGCCGCCGCGGCGATCGGTGCGGGGCGGACCTCTGACGCGCTGGGCGAATATGACGCCGCGGTGCGCGACAGCTGGATCGCGACCGAGCTCAAGAAGGTGCAGAACGCCGAACCGATGGTCGCCAAGTGGGGCGGCGGGCTTGGCACCATGCTGGCGGGCGCGGACATGTGGCTGCGCACGCTGTTCGGCTTCGGTCTGTGGAAGCCGATGAAGCACCACCGCGACTGCGAGGACACCCAGCGCGCCGACCTGTTCCCGCCGATCGCCTATCCCAAGCCCGACGGCGTGATCAGCTTCGATCGCTTGTCCAGCGTGGCGCTGTCCTTCACCAACCACGAAGAAGACCAGCCCAGCCACCTCGTGCTCAAGGATCCGACGATCCCGGTAACGCTCAACCTGCCGGTCTATGCCGGGCCGGAACAGCGCTATTGCCCGGCGGGGGTCTATGAATTCCTCGGCGTCGAGGAGGGCAATCCGCGCCTGCAGGTCAACGCCCAGAACTGCGTCCACTGCAAAACCTGCGATATCAAGGACATGACCCAGAACATCACCTGGGTCACGCCGGAGGGCGGCGGTGGCCCGAACTACCCGAATATGTAGGATCGCCCGCGCCAAGCTCAATCTTGCCCTGCACGTGCGGGGCAAGCGCGGCGATGGCTATCACGAGCTCGATTCGGTGTTCGTCCACTGCGTCGATGGCGACGAGTTGTGGGTCGAGCCTGCCGACGCGATCACGCTGACGATCACCGGGCCGTTTGCTGAAGGGCTTTCGGCGGGCGAGGACAACCTGGTCATGCGCGCGGCGCGGGCGGTGCACCATGCCTATCGCCGCGACGAGCCCAAGCAGCACAATGTCTTTACCTTCGATATTCCGCCGAGCGATGAACCGGCGCGGGCGCCATCGGTTTCGGACCACGTGGTCATGCAGCCGCACTACGGCGCATCGCGCGGCGCGGCGATTACGCTGGTCAAGAACCTGCCGCTCGCCTCGGGCATCGGCGGCGGTTCGGCCGATGCAGCGGCAACGATCGACCTGCTGGTTGCCCTGTGGGACCTGCCCGACGACCTCGACGTAATGACAGGCATCGCCGCCTCGCTCGGGGCGGACGTGGCGCCGTGCCTCTATGCCTGGCCCAAACATGTGCTCGGCCGGGGAGAGGACTTCGAAGCGCTCCACGACCAGGCCTATCGCGACTGGCCGGTGCTGCTGGTCAATCCCGGAATCGCGGTGCCGACCGGCGCGGTCTTTGCCGGATGGGACGGGGTGGATCGCGGCGCCTTGCCTACTGCTCCCCAATTTGCCCAAGTCATCGCTGAGGGGCGCAACGATCTTGAGCCAACGGCCCGTTCTTTGGCGCCGGTGATTGGCGAGTGTGTCGATTTGCTCGCGGCGCAGCCCGGTGCGTTCGGCGCACGCATGTCGGGATCCGGCGCAACCTGCTTCGCGTTGTTCGGCTGCGCGCAGGAGCGCGATGCGGCGGCGCAGGCAATCCGCACCGCGCGGCCCGACTGGTGGACCTGGGCAAGCCGCCTGTCATGACCGGCCACGAAGCCTGGCGCCTGATCGGCACGCCGCGGTTTGGCGGCATCCTTGTCGTGTCCGACCATGCCAGCAATCACGTGCCTGATGATATCGACCTGGGCATCGATCCCGCTCTGCTCGATCAGCACATGGCGGTCGACATCGGAGTGGGGGCAATCGGCGCGCTCATGGCCCGGCGTCCCGGCATCGCCGCGTTCCAGTGCGGGGTCAGCCGCCTGGTCTGCGACGTCAACCGCGAGCCGCACGTGCCCGCGGTGATCCCGATCGCCAGTGACGGCCACGCGATTCCCGGCAACGCGATCGATCACGGCGCGCACCTCGCCCGGCTGGAGCGGTTCCACGATCCCTATCACGCCGCGCTGGCCGCCCTGCTGGAACAAAGCCCGCCCGCGCTGATCGTCTCGCTGCACAGCTTCACCCCGCATCTTGCCGTGCACCCCGAGGAACAACGGCCATGGCAGGTCGGGGTACTCTATAACGAGGACGATCGCGCGGCGCGGATCGCGATCCCGCTGCTCAAGGCCGAAGGACTGACGGTCGGCGACCAGCAACCCTATTCGGGCAAACTGCTCAACTACACGATGAACCGCCATTCCGAAGCGGACGGACGGCCCTATCTGGGGATCGAGATCCGCCAGGACCAGATCGGCGATGCAGCGGGGCAAGCTGTCTGGGGGGAGCGGTTGGCGCGGCTGTGCAACGATGTGGCGTTGAAGCTGGGGGATTAGGCGTGTAGGGCGCCAGCGAAGCCCAATTCATTGAAAGATACTTGCGATGCCCGCCTACCGTTCCCGCACCTCCACCCACGGCCGCAACATGGCTGGCGCGCGCGGGCTGTGGCGGGCGACGGGGATGAAGGACGGCGATTTCGGCAAGCCGATCATCGCGGTGGTCAACAGCTTCACCCAGTTCGTGCCGGGCCACGTCCACCTCAAGGACCTGGGCCAGATGGTCGCGCGCGAGATTGAGGCGGCGGGCGGAGTTGCCAAGGAATTCAACACCATAGCCGTCGATGACGGGATCGCGATGGGCCATGATGGGATGCTCTACTCGCTCCCCAGCCGCGACCTGATCGCGGATTCGGTCGAATACATGGTCAACGCCCACTGCGCCGATGCGATGGTCTGCATCTCCAACTGCGACAAGATCACGCCGGGCATGCTGATGGCGGCGCTCAGGATCAACATCCCGGTGGTGTTCGTCTCGGGCGGGCCGATGGAGGCGGGCAAGGTCGTGCTCAAGGGCAAGGAGGTCGCGCTCGATCTGGTTGATGCGATGGTCGCCGCCGCCGATGACGCGCACTATTCGGACGAGGAGGTCGAGGCGATCGAGCAGAACGCCTGCCCGACCTGCGGTTCGTGCAGCGGGATGTTCACCGCCAATTCGATGAATTGCCTGACCGAGGCGCTGGGCCTGTCGCTGCCCGGCAACGGCTCTCAGCTTGCCACCCATTCCGACCGCAAGGAGCTGTTCCTGCGCGCCGGGCGGCTCGCGGTCGAGCTGTGCCAGCGCTATTACGTCGAGGAGGATGATCGCGTCCTGCCGCGCGCCGTGGCCAATTTCGCAGCCTTCGAAAACGCGATGAGCCTCGACATCGCGATGGGCGGATCGACCAACACCGTGCTCCACTTGCTTGCCGCCGCGCACGAGGCCGGGGTCGATTTCACCATGAAGGACATCGACCGGCTCAGCCGCAAGGTGCCGTGCCTCAGCAAGGTCGCCCCTGCCAAGCAGGACGTCCACATGGAGGACGTCCACCGCGCGGGCGGGATCATGGCGATTCTGGGAGAGCTGGACCGCGCCGGGCTGCTCCACACCGAACTGCCCACCGTCCACAGCCGCACTCTTGGCGATGCGCTCAACCAGTGGGACGTCAAGCGCACCAACGATCCCGCGGTGCAGACCTTCTTCAAGGCCGCGCCGGGCGGGGTGCCGACCCAGACCGCGTTCAGCCAGTCGCGCCGCTGGGACGAGCTGGACCTTGACCGCGAAAAGGGCGTGATCCGCAGCAAGGACCACGCTTTCAGCCAGGACGGCGGGCTGGCCGTGCTCTATGGCAACATCGCCCGCGACGGCTGCATCGTGAAGACCGCCGGGGTTGATGACAGCATTTTGAAATTCACCGGAACGGCAAAGGTTTACGAAAGCCAGGACGCCTCGGTCGCGGCGATCCTTACCGGCCAGGTTCAGGCGGGCGACGTGGTGGTGATCCGCTATGAAGGGCCCAGGGGCGGCCCCGGTATGCAGGAAATGCTCTACCCGACAAGCTACCTCAAATCGAAGGGGCTGGGCGCGGCCTGCGCATTGCTCACCGACGGGCGCTTTTCGGGCGGTACTTCGGGCCTGTCGATCGGCCATGTCTCACCCGAGGCGGCCGAGGGCGGGGAAATCGGCCTGGTCGAACCGGGCGACCGGATCGAGATCGACATCCCCGCGCGCATCATCCACCTCGCCGTCAGCGACGAGGTGCTGGCAGAGCGCCGCGCCGTGCAGGCGGCGAAGGGCTGGCATCCCGCCAAGGAGCGCCCGCGCCAGGTTTCGGTCGCGCTTCAGGCCTATGCCGCGATGACCACCAGCGCCGCGCGCGGTGCAGTGCGCGATCTGTCGCAGCTGAAGCGGAGCTAGGCGGAGTGGGGTTGCGGACGGCCATGTACTGCCTGGGCTCCGTGTCCTTTCTCGCTGCCTGTTCCGCTCCCCAAACCGATGCACAGGATGACGGCGAGCCAGTCTATTGCTCCTTCGCCGGACGGGCCGAGTTCAAGCCTGATTGCCGTCTCGAGCGCGCCGTTGTCGATGGTGCGCAGGTGCTGATCATCCGCCACCCGGATGGCGAATTTCATCGCCTGCAGGTCAACGCCGATGGCCAGCACCTCGAGGCGGTGGACGGGGCTGATCATACCCAGTCGGCCCTCAAGGGTGATCGGTATGAGGTGATTCTGGGCGGAGATCGCTACGTCATTCCGGTCAAGGCCGATGCCAAGGCCAAGTGATCCTGTTCTCACCGCGGCGCAGATGCGCGACGCGGAAGGCGCGCTGATCGCGGCGGGAACCGGCGTCGACGAACTGATGCGTCGCGCCGGCTATGGGGCTGCGGACTATGTCTGGCGGCTGGCCGGCGGGCGGGCGGTCACGGTGTTGTGCGGGCCGGGCAACAACGGCGGTGACGGTTATGTCATTGCCGAGGCTATTCGCGAGCGCGGCGGAGAAGTTGCGGTGATCGCCGCAGCCGATCCCGCTACTGTCGCCGCGAAAAATGCGCGTGCAGCCTATCGCGGACAGGTGGTTGAGTCGGGCGGGCAACGCAGTGGCGTTCTGGTCGATTGCCTGTTCGGTACGGGACTGACCCGCCCACTTGGCGCGGAGCATCTGGCTTTGTTACGCGATCTTGCGGCGACCCATGCCTCGCGCGTGGCGGTCGACCTGCCAAGCGGGATCGAGGCGGATCTTGGCCTCGTACTCAACCAGGGTTTGCCGGACTATCACCTGACGATTGCGTTGGGGGCATGGAAACTTGCGCATTTCCTGATGCCTGCCGGGGCGACGATGGGCGCGTTGCGCCTGGTTCGGATCGGTGTTGAGCCCGCCGGAGGATCGGCGCGCGTAGTCTCCCGCCCCAGGTTTGCAGCGCCATCGGCCATGGCGCACAAGTACACTCGCGGCCTGCTTGGCATAGTCAGTGGGGCCATGCCCGGCGCGGCGCTTCTCGCCGCAAGAGCCGCGCATGGTGCGGGGACCGGATATGTGAAGTTGCTCAGCCCGGACACTGCGAGCGCACCGGCGGAACTCGTGGTCGATACCGCCCCGTTGGCCGACGTGCTGAGTGATGCGCGGTTTTCGGCACTGCTGGTAGGCCCAGGCCTTGGCCGTCGCGGCGGCGCGCGTGAACGACTGGTGCTGGCTCTGGCGGAACCGATTCCGGCTGTTCTCGATGCCGATGCATTGGTTCTGTTGGCCCCCCGTCATTTGACTGAGCGCGCCGCGCCGCTGATTGCGACGCCGCATGAAGGCGAGTTGCTGGCGCTGGAACGCGCTTTCGATCTCGACGGCGCGGGCAGCAAGGTGGAGCGCGCCGTCGCCCTCGCTGCAGCGTCGCGCATGGTTGTCGTAGCCAAGGGTGCCGACACGGTGATCGCCGCGCCGGACGGCCGGATCGCGTGCGCGCCACGTGCGTCGGCGTGGCTCTCTACTGCGGGGACAGGTGACGTACTCGCCGGAACCATCGCCAGCCGCCTTGCCTGCGGCTCGGAACCGTTCGACGCTGCTTGTGAGGGCGTCTGGCTCCACGGCGAAGCGGCACGCCGCTGTCCGGTGCCATTCACAGCCGCACAACTTGCAGAAGCGATCGCTCGCGCTTACGCGGTCTGTCTCTGATTGTTGCACGCCTGGATTGCTGCTCTGCGTCTTTGCGTGAACCTCAAACGGCACCACATATGACCGACAAGGAACCCATCATCCGCATCGCCGCCAAGGGTGATGGCGTCACCGCTTCGGGCCGCTTCGCCTGGGGCGCGGCACCGGGCGACCTCTTGCTTGAAGATGGCACGCTGGAATGGGGGCCACACCACGTCACCCCGCCGTGCCGCCACTTTGGGCGTTGCGGCGGATGCCAGTTGCAGCAACTTGATAAGGAGAGCCTCGCCCGGTTCGTCGAGGCACGCGTTGCGAATGCCTCAGCTTCGCAGGAACTTGGGGCCGAGCAAATCGCCCCACCGCATCTGTCGCCGCCGGGAAGCCGCCGCCGTGCTTCGCTGCGGGCCGAAAGCTCGCAGGGCCGCGTGGTGATCGGCTACCGCGAGGCGAAGTCGCACCGGTTGGTCGAAATCTCCGAATGCCCCGTGCTCGCCCCGGAAATCGTTGCGCTGTTGCCCGATCTGCGCAAGCTGCTGATCGTCGTAGGGTCGGGCAAGGGTGCCGGGAAGGGCAAGCATGCTCACGCAAAGCTTGCCGCCGATCTGGAGATTACCTGCACCGACCAAGGGCTCGATGTCGGGATCAGCGGCCTGACCGTCGAAGGGCTGGCTGCAACCGAAGCCCTGCTCGATTTCGCTCGCGACCATGGCCTTGCCCGGCTCTCGCTCGATCAGGGCTATGGCGGTGAAACCGTGTGGGAGCCCGAGCCGGTGACGGTTACGCTGGGCGGGGTCGCCGTGCCGTTCCCGTCCGGCTCGTTTCTTCAGGCAACCCGAGACGGCGAGGCGGCGCTGGTCGGCGCGGCGCAGAATTGGCTGGAGGGAAGTGCAACCGTCGCTGATCTCTTTGCCGGGCTCGGCACCTTTGCCTTCGCGCTTGCCGGGCCAGGAACCAAAGTGCTGGCGGTGGAAGCCGCGCGCGATGCCAGCCTTGCCTGCAAGGCCGCCGCAGGGCGCACGCAAGCACCCGTCCATACGCTGCACCGCGACCTGTTCCGCAACCCGTTGCTTCCCGAAGAATTGAACCGCTTCGCCGCGGTCCTGCTTGATCCGCCCCGCGCCGGCGCACGCGACCAGGTGGAACGGATCGCGCAAAGCACCGTCGAACGGGTGGTCTATATCAGTTGCAACCCGTCAAGCTGGGCGCGTGATGCGGCAAGGCTGGTGGATGCGGGCTATCGGCTGGCGGAACTGCGCCCCGTTGGCCAGTTCCGCTGGTCGACCCATGTGGAGTTGGCGAGCCTGTTCGTGCGGTAGGTGGAGGGCGAGGGTGGGGGTAGTACCTGAAATCCCTTCAAACCTTCGCCCCTAGAGGTCAACCTCCCGCCATTCCCCGGGAGCCAGCCCTTCCAGGGTCCAATCTCCGACGCTCCAGCGTACCAGGCGCAGGGTTGGATGGCCGACCGCAGCGGTCATCCGGCGGACCTGGCGGTTGCGGCCTTCACGGATGGTGAGGCGGATCCATGTGTCGGGGACGGTCTTGCGGAATCGGACTGGCGGGTTGCGCGGCCATAGGGCGGGCGGGGCAACGAGTTCCGCTTCGGCGGGACGGGTGAGGCCGTCCTTGAGTTGAACGCCGCGCCGCAGTGCCTCCAGCGCCGCCGCATCGGGTTCGCCCTCAACCTGCACCAGATAGGTCTTGGGCAGCTTGAATTTCGGATCGGCAATCCGGGCCTGCAGCCGTCCGTCGTCTGTCAGCAGCAGCAACCCCTCGCTGTCGGTATCGAGTCGCCCGGCGGGATAGACCTCGGCCACATTCACGTAGTTGGCGAGAGTAGGCTTGTCTGATCCATCGGCGCTGAACTGGCACAGTACGCCGTAGGGTTTGTTGAGCAGGATCAGGCGGGACATGCGGTGGAACTATGGCGGGCCGCCGCCAAAAGCAAATGGGGCCGGTGTTTCCACCAGCCCCACGCTCGCCGCATCGGTATCCGAATGATTTTGGGCGATCGCTGCTACCTGTCCGTTTGGCTTGCCGCGGTGATGCTTTGCTGAGCATCTCGAGTGCGATCGCACTGTGAGTGCCACTGCATCGTGATGCTCATCGCATCGGGCTGGCCGTTCTGACCGGTGGTTCCCGAAAGAACCGGCTTTCATCACCCGAACATCCGTTCCGGCGTCCGGTCCCGTCAGGCGGTTGGCTCTGGTCCGGGGGACCTTTGCCGTACCACCTGGCGGTTCCGTGACCGTTTCGATGCTTTGTTGTTCCGGGCTGGTCGATCTGCAACGCGTGAAGCGCCACCATCTTTCCTGCCTTTTCCAACCGCCGTCGAAGCGACCGTACTGACTGCGCGCCACTCACTGCATCTGCGGTTCGCTGTGTTCCGTCCAAAGACTTCCCACCGCGTGTTTTCCGACGCTGCTGCGGGCATCGCTGCCAGATCGATTGGTCTGGTTTTCCCTATCCGTTTCAGTAGTTTCCTACCGTCTCTTCAAGTTCGGTTCGACCGTCTCGATGGCTTGAAGCTGCGCCTCTGAAGTGAGTCGCACAAGCGAAATCGTACCGACTTATCCACAGACGCGACGAAACGTCGTGGACAAGTCGGTGGATTGCAGTCAGTGGCTTGGATTCTGCGCTGGGTGCGAAATTTGATTCGCCAGGCGGCTTCCAAAAATTACCCCGGAACAATTCCCTACGGGTTGCGGCGATCCCGCTGGGCGAGCAATCGCAGCCGGAGGGCGTTGAGCTTGATGAAGCCCTGCGCGTCCTTCTGGTCATAGGCGCCAGCATCGTCCTCGAACGTAACGTGGCGTTCCGAGTAGAGCGAATCGGCGCTCTTGCGGCCGACCACCGAAGCGCTGCCCTTGTAGAGCTTCAGTCGCACGGTGCCGTTGACTCGCGCCTGGCTGTGATCGATCGCCGCTTGCAGCATCTCGCGTTCGGGCGCGAACCAGAAGCCGTTGTAGATCAGCTCGGCATACTTGGGCATCAACTCGTCCTTGAGGTGCGCAGCCCCGCGATCGAGCGTGATCTGCTCGATCCCGCGGTGGGCGCGGGCATAGATCTCGCCGCCCGGTGTTTCGTACATCCCGCGGCTCTTCATGCCGACAAAGCGGTTCTCCACCAGGTCCAGCCTGCCGATGCCATGCTTGCGCCCCAGGTCATTGAGCGCCGTGAGCAGTTGCGCCGGGCTCATCGCCACGCCGTTCAGGGCAACACCGTCTCCCTTCTGGAAATCGATGGTGATGTATTCGGGGGTATCGGGCGCGTCCTCGGGATTGACGGTGCGCGAATAGACGTAGTCCGGGGTTTCTTCCCACGGATCTTCCAGCACCTTGCCTTCGGACGAGGTGTGGAGAAGGTTGGCGTCGGTGGAGAAGGGGCTTTCGCCGCGCTTGTCCTTCGGCACCGGAATCTGATGCTTTTCGGCCCAGTCGATCAGCGCGGTGCGGCTGGTCAGATCCCATTCGCGCCACGGTGCGATCACCTTGATGTTGGGATCAAGCGCATAGGCCGACAGTTCGAAGCGGACCTGATCGTTGCCCTTGCCGGTCGCACCGTGAGCGACGGCATCGGCGCCGGTTTCATGTGCGATTTCGATCAGGCGCTTAGAAATCAGCGGACGGGCGATCGAGGTGCCCAGCAGATAGTCGCCTTCGTAGCGGGCATTGGCGCGCATCATCGGGAAGACGAAATCGCGCACGAATTCCTCGCGCAGGTCGTCGATGTAGATGT
>JAGWUU010000294.1 GCA_028868335.1 Sphingomonadales bacterium
TTGTCGGCGCGTGATGCCATTGTCTGGTCAAGCCTTGCTTGGAACGCCGGATACGGCCCGGCTCCCCCATTGATTGCGGGAGCCCATATAGGACGCAGGCGGGAATACCAAAACCCCCGCCCGCACTTGTCCCTGAATTATTCGGCGGCAGCCTTGGAAGCAGGCACTTCGACCGCGCCGCCAGCCTTTTCGACCGCGGCCTTCGCCCCGGCGGAAACCCCGGCGACGAGGAACTTGGCCTTGGCCGAGAACTCGCCCTTGCCGAGCAGGCGTACGCCATCCTTGCCGCCACGGGCGAGGCCCGCCGCCTTGAGCGCGGCGTGGTCGATCACAGCCTTGACGTCGAGCTTGCCAGCGTCGATCGCCTTCTGGACCAGGCCCAGGTTCACCTCGGCATAGTCCTTGGCGAAGATGTTGTTGAAGCCGCGCTTTGGCAGACGCATGTGCAGCGGCATCTGGCCGCCTTCGAAGCCGTCTATCGAAACGCCCGAGCGCGCCTTGGCGCCCTTCTGGCCGCGCCCGGCGGTCTTGCCCTTGCCCGAGCCGATACCACGGCCCACGCGCATCCGGCCCTTGCGGGCACCGGCGTTGTCACGGATGTCATTCAGTTTCATGTCTTGCACTCGCTTTCGCTTTGTTCGCGCTGATGGAAGGATGGGCCGATAGACGGGGAATTCCCGTTTGTCACCCCCTTATGTTTCGCTATGAAGAAATCATGCGCATTCCACATCTTAGAGCGACATCCGGCGAACTTCTGACGCTCGACTTCCTTCGCTTCTACGCCTCGGCGGCGATTGTCGTCCAGCATTCGCACGAATTTCTCTGGCCGATGAATGTTCGCGGCGAGATTATCGAGAAGACACATGGCCTGGCGCTGTTCGTCGACCTGTTCTTTTTGATTTCCGGCTTCGTCATCGGCCATCTTTATTCCGGCAAGGTTGGTACGCCGAAGCATTTCGGGCGTTTCATGCAACGCCGTATCGGACGGCTCTATCCCCTTCACCTGCTCACCTTCGTTCTTGCGATCGCCATGTGGGCCCTGGTTTCATCTTTCGCCAAGCCCGAGCACGTTCCCTCCCGCGATCCGGCATGCATGGCGCTGACCGCCGCCATGTTGCACGCCGTATTTCCCTGCGGAAATGGAAACTATTTCAATGGCGTAAACTGGTCGATCAGCGCCGAGATGGTCATGTACGCGATCTTCCCGCTACTTTCGGCATTCGCGCTTGGCGCCAGGCGGCTGTTCCTGGCCTTGAGCCTCGCGCTGTTCGCGGCGATTTTGGCCAGTGTCGGCACCCTTGACGACTGGACTCAGCTCTACGCACCCCTGCGGGCCTTGCCAGCATTCGGCCTGGGCCTTGCGCTGAACGCCAACCGCGACCTCCTTCTGCGCGTGAGGTTCGCCAACCTGGTCATGTGGCTGTCATTGCTCGGCGCGACTGCCTGCGCGCTTGTGGGCGCGCCCGTTGTGATCCAGCTTCCACTCTTTTATCTGGCGGGGTTCGCCGCGACGGCCATCGACGTTCAGGGCATCGCCAACCCGGTCGTCACCCGGATCGCTCCGCTTGGCCAACTGACCTATTCGATCTACCTGTGGCACGGCTTTTTCATCGCCGTTCTGGTCAATGCCATCGGCGACAAACTGCTGGGGGGAAAACTTTTCGCGGTCGCTCCGCTCCTTGCCGTCTGCTACGCGGCAATTCTGGTCTGGAGCTATCTTTCGTGGCGCTATTTTGAGACGCCTGCGCGCCGCTGGATCGATGGACTCTTCGGCGGCAGAGGCATCTGACGGCGGTTAAATCACCACCTCCGCAACACCCCCAAACAGCAGAAGGGGCCGCGGTGTCCAGCACCGCAGCCCCTTCCGAATTGAGACATGAGGACGAGGTCAGTCGACCACGGCCACCATGTGCGGCAGCTTGGCGATGGCGCCGCGGACTTCGGCGGTGTCTTCCACCTCGACCACGCGGTGCATCTTGCCCAGGCCCAGCCCGACCAGAATCTTCTTCTGGCTTTCCGGGCGACGGATCGGCGAACCGATCTGCTTGATCTTGATCTTCGCCATATCAGCTTACTCCGTGATCGCGGCGGCTTCGGCTTCCGCCTCCACCGCATTCGCGCCACCGCGGCCAAGCAGGTCGGCAACCTTCTTGCCGCGACGCTGGGCGACCGACTTCGGCGAAGTCTGGTCGGTCAGCGCGTCGAACGTGGCGCGGATCATGTTGTAGGGGTTGCTGGTGCCGACCGACTTGGTCACCACGTCGGCAACGCCGAGGCTTTCGAAAACGGCGCGCATCGGACCGCCGGCGATGATGCCCGTACCGGCCGGAGCCGAGCGGACATTGACCTTGCCAGCGCCGAAGTGACCCTTGCCATCATGATGCAGGGTGCGGCCTTCCTTGAGCGGCACGCGGACCATCTTCTTCTTGGCCGACGCGGTCGCCTTGGTGATTGCTTCCGGCACTTCGCGTGCCTTGCCATGACCGAAGCCGACACGGCCCTTGCCGTCGCCGACGACGACCAGCGCCGCGAAACCGAAGCGCTTGCCGCCCTTCACGGTCTTGGAAACGCGGTTGATGTGAACGAGCTTTTCGATCAGCTCCTCGCCACCTTCCTCGTCACCACCACGGCCACGACGGTCATCGCGACCACGGCCACGGCCGCCACGATCGCCACCGCGATCGTTGCCGCCACGTCCGCGACCACGACCACGCGCCTCGCGCGGTTCACCGTGCACTTCCGCGCCCTGCGGATGTTCGGCAGCGATCGGGTTGTCGATCACGACTTCCGGGTTGTTGTTTTCGTCAGCCATACTCAGAACTCCAGCCCGCCTTCACGCGCGGCATCGGCCAGCGCCTTGACGCGGCCATGGAACAGGAAGCCGCCGCGATCGAACACGACAGCACTCACGCCCGCCTTCTTGGCGGCCTCGGCCAGATCCTTGCCCACCTTGGCGGCGCCATCGGTGTTGGCCCCTGCCTTGGTCCCGAGCGACGAAGCGGCAGCAATCGTGCGGCCGGCGGCGTCGTCGATGATCTGGGCGTAGATGTGGCGGCCCGAACGGTGCACCGAAAGCCGCGGACGGCCACCGGAGCGAGCCTTCAGCGCCGTGCGGACACGACGGCGGCGACGATCGAAAAGAGACAGCTTGGCCATTACTTCTTCTTCCCTTCCTTGCGGAAGATGTACTCGCCGCGGTACTTGATACCCTTGCCCTTGTAGGGTTCGGGCTTGCGCCA
>JAGWUU010000295.1 GCA_028868335.1 Sphingomonadales bacterium
TATCAGTGAACAGCCGGTCCACCGAAACCTGCTCGAGCTGGCGTTCCGGGTTCTGGTCGAAGCTGCTGACGCGGACGTAGCCGATGCGCTGACCGTTCAAGGTGTACTCCTGAGGACAATGTGTCAGGAAGAAATTTATGACCCTTGGTGGCGTGTGTCAATCAATTCGGAAAGCAAGTCTATCCTGACGCTTTCGCGTCGGCTGGTCTGACGCCAGGTTAGGGTATGCTTCAAATTGACACAAAGGAGCGAAATACAGACATGCAAGACATCCGGGAAATATTCGAGAGGCACCAAGTCGGCATTTACTTCGCGGCCGTTGTGTTGGCTGCGCTTGTCGCTTTGCTCGTACCCGGCACGGCAGCGCTTGAGGGTGGCGTCAACCCGGCGCTTGCACTCATGCTGTTCGTGACATTCCTGCAAGTGCCCCTGGCCGACCTTGGCCGGGCCTTCAGTCGCGGCCGGTTCCTTGCCGCACTGCTCATTACCAATTTCATCGTAACGCCGCTCTTGGTGGCCGTATTGGTGCAATTCCTGCCATCGGACCCTATGGTGAGGCTTGGCGTGCTGCTGGTGTTGCTGACGCCTTGCATTGACTACGTGGTTACGTTCTCGCACCTCGGTCGTGCCGATGCGCGGCTGCTACTGGCGGCAACCCCTGCGCTCCTGGTTGTGCAAATGCTGCTGCTGCCGGTCTATCTCGGCCTGCTTCTCGGGAACGATGCCGCAACCCTCGTGCAGCCCGGCCCGTTCGTTCATGCCTTCGTCTGGTTGATCGCGGTTCCACTCGCCCTTGCTGGGCTTGTGCAACTATGGGCGGCTCGAAGCCTGGCCGGTGAAAAGACCTCAGCGGCACTTGGTCTATTGCCGGTACCAGCGACCGCCCTTGTCCTATTCGTCGTCGTCGCGGCCGTGGTGCCGCGGCTCGGCTCCGCGACCGATGCGGCCTTGGGTGTGATTCCCTTCTATATCGCCTTTGCTGTGATCGCCCCCCTGATCGGATGGAGCATCAGCCGGCTGTTCCGCCTTGATGCCCCCGCCGGCCGAGCCATCGCTTTCAGCGCAGGCACTCGAAATTCCCTTGTCGTGTTGCCGCTTGCTCTCGCTGTACCTGGGGCCATACCCGTATTGCCTGCCATCGTCGTTACGCAAACTCTTGTCGAGTTGCTCAGCGAGTTGGTCTATGTCCGCTTCCTCGCGAGACTCGGCGGTATTGATCCTGTTGCTTCGCAAACCTCCTCGTAGCCGAGCGTGGCAAATCTAGGGCCGCTACGACCGGCTTAGCGTACGATTTTTCCGTTTCGTGAGCTGACCCCACATCGGACGCAATGGGTGCGTCAAGTCATCGCAATCGGAACCACACGGTTGCCTCACCCCGCCCGGGGAGGGCAACCACGGCCACAAACTTCATGCCGGGGATGATCTTGAAGTGGCCTTGCACCTCGAATTTCTCCACGGCGGGCAATAGCGCGGTTTCGATCCTTTCCTTACCCGACAGCAAAGTGACTCTTGCGGCGCCTCCGGTGACGGCAACGCTCTTCCCATGATCGCGAAGGTAGAGTTGCAGCAGGGTTCACGTAGCCACGAGTTCATAGTCCACTTCATTGACTTCGGCCACCATGCCGCCATGTCGGGGCACATGGCCCTTGTCATGGTCATGCCCGCCTGCGGCGAAGACGCTGAAGGACACCAGGACGATCACCGTTGCAATGACAGAAGCGTGTTTCATGCGACCTCCATGACGAAGTAGAGAACCGCGGGTGGATCGGGTCTATCGGGCGAAAGCGCAGCGGTTCGTACCCTTCCGCCCCACACAGGATCAATGGGCGGGAGCGAATGTCTCCGCGGGTGGCGCCATTCGCCTCTCGCGTCCATGGGCGATGCGATACAGCGCCGGCAGCACGAGCAGCGTCAGTGCGGTAGACGACAGGATGCCGCCGATGACCACAGTGGCCAGCGGCCGCTGCACTTCGGCACCGGTACCGACCGCGATCGCCATGGGAACGAACCCGAGCGATGCGACCAGCGCCGTCATCAGCACAGGACGCAATCGCGTCAGCGCGCCCTCCCGGATCGCGTCATCGAGATCGAAGCCGTCATCGCGCAGACTCCGGATGTACGAGATCATCACCAGGCCGTTGAGCACGGCCACGCCCGACAGCGCGATGAAGCCGACACCGGCGGAGATCGACAGCGGGATATCGCGCAACCACAGCGCCAGGATGCCGCCGGTCAGCGCGAAGGGGACGCCGGTGAAGACCAGCAGCCCGTCCTTGACATTGCCAAACATCATGAAGAGCAACGTTAGGACAAGCAGCAACGCGACCGGCACGACGATCTGAAGCCGTTTGGCGGCCGACTGCAACTGCTCGAAGGTGCCGCCCCAGGTCGTCCAGTACCCTGTGGGCACCTGCACCGCCGTGGCGATCTTCGTTTCCGCCTCGGCGACGAAGGAACCAATGTCGCGCCCGCGCACGTTGGCGGTCACCACAACCCGACGTTTGCCGTTTTCGCGGCTGATCTGGTTGGGGCCGGGCGCAGACTCGATGCGTGCGACATCGCCCAGCCGGACGAAGCCACGCGCGCCGTTCTCGCCGGCGGGCACGCGGATTGGCAGACGGCGGATCGCCTCGAGGTCACCGCGAATCGCATCGGGCAACCGGACCAGGATGTCGAAGCGCCGGTCGCCCTCGAACACCGCCCCGGCCTCCTGCCCGCCGAGCGCAGCCGAGACGCTGTCCTGGACGTCGGCGACGTTCAGGCCGAGCCGGGCAATCTGATTCCGCTCGATCCGGACCGTCAGCATGGGCAGGCCAGTGGTCTGCTCCACCTTCACGTCGGCAGCACCCGGAACCCCCTCGAGCACGGCGGCAATGCGTTCTGCCGTCTCGTTCATGGTGTCCATGTCGTCACCGAAGACCTTCACCGCCACGTCGCTGCGAACGCCCGAGATCAACTCGTTGAATCGCATCTGAATCGGTTGCGTAAACTCGTAGTTGTTGCCCGGTATCTGACCGACCGCACGCTGCATCGCCGCGACCAGCTCACTCTTGGACTTCTGCGGGTCCGGCCACTGGTCCCGCGGCTTGAGCATCACGAAGTTGTCGGCGACATTGGGTGGCATCGGGTCGGTGGCGATCTCGGCCGTACCGATCTTGGCGAACACGTTGTCGACTTCGGGGAAGGTCTTGACCGTGCGCTCCAGTTGCACCTGCATGTCGATCG
>JAGWUU010000037.1 GCA_028868335.1 Sphingomonadales bacterium
ACATCGGCGACCTGGTCCAGAAGACCGAGGCCGAGATGCTCCGCACGCCGAACTTCGGCCGCAAGTCGCTCAACGAGATCAAGGAAGTGCTCTCGTCGATGGGCCTGCGCCTCGGCATGGACATCCCCGGCTGGCCGCCCGAGAACATCGAGGAAATGGCCAAGAAGCTCGAACAGGAGCTGCTGGGCTGATGATTTGCGTGTCGTCCCGGGCTTGACCCGGGACCGCTGGCCACCGGGCGAAAGTTCGGGGCCCGCGATCCCCGTTTCCGCGGGGATGACGATCAAGGGGACGGTGCCGCCCTTTCGGCACCTGCTACGGGCTACCTGATACGGGCCCCTAACGAACGAAGGAAACGAAAATGCGTCACAAGTACGGCGGCCGCAAGCTCAACCGCACCACCAGCCACCGCAAGGCTCTGTTCCGCAACATGGCGGCGGCGCTGATCAAGCACGAGCAGATCACCACCACTCTGCCCAAGGCGCGCGAATTGCGTCCTTATGTCGAAAAGCTGATCACGCTGGCCAAGCATGGCGGCCTTTCGAACCGCCGTCTTGCCCACGCCCGTCTGCTCGACGATGCGCAACTGGTGAAGCTGTTCGACGTTCTGGCCGCGCGCTATGCCGGTCGCAGCGGCGGCTACACCCGCGTCATCAAGGCTGGCGTCCGCGCTTCGGATGCGGCCCCGCTCGCGGTGATCGAACTGGTTGATCGCGACACCTCGGCCAAGGGCCAGGACAGCGGCCCGGTGATGGTCGACGAAGCGGCCTGAGCCGAAACGGCGATGGGCGGGCTTGAATGACCGCTCGTCGATCCCCGAATTGAAAAAGCGGCTGCGGCTTCTAGGCTTGCAGCCGCTTTTGCGTTTGGGGAGCATCCGGATGTTTCGTGCCGCGTCGGCCATTGCCGCAATGCTGTTTGCCACCAGTGCCAGTGCCGGGGCTGAATCAATGAATTATCCCGAAACCCACAAGGGCGACGTCGTCGAAACCCAGTTCGGCGAGGCGATCGCCGACCCCTACCGCTGGCTGGAAAACGACGTGCGTACCGATCCGGCGGTGGCCAATTGGGTCAAGCGCGAGAACGAGGTGACCAACGGCTATCTTGCGACCCTGCCGCAACGGGCATGGTTCGCGGAGCACATTCGGTCCCTGATGGACTACGAACGGTTCGGACTGCCGCACAAGGCCGGGAAGCGGTATTTCTATACGCGCAATTCCGGTCTGCAAAACCAGGCGCAGCTTTTCGTTCGCGAAGGCATCGACGGTGCGCCGCGCCTGCTGCTCGACCCCAACGCCTGGGCCAAGGACGGCGCGACCGCGCTGGACGCCTGGGTGCCATCGGACAAGGGGCGGTATCTCGCCTATTCGGTGCAGGATGGCGGCAGCGACTGGCGCGTGCTCAAGGTGTTGGACGTCGCGACCGGAAAGGTCATGGCCGACGCGCTCCACTGGGCCAAGTTCACCGGAATGGCATGGGTAGGCGAGCAGGGCTTCCTCTATTCGCGCTTCCCCAAACCCGCCGAGGGCGCGGAATTCCAGTCGCGCAATTTCAACCAGGCGGTCTATTTCCACCGCATCGGCACGTCGCAGGATGCCGACGAGCTGGTCTTCGCAACCCCGGACCAGCCCGAAGTGGGGCACGGGGCCGAAGTGACCAACGGCGGGCGCTACGCGGTGATCACCAGCGGGAAGGGCACCGACGCGCGTTGGGAAGTGCGCGTCATCGACCTTGCTCACCGCAAGGCAACGGGCTGGAAGACGCGAACGCTGGTTTCCGGCTTCGATCACAAGTGGCAGCCGGTCGATGCGATCGGCAAGCGCCTGTGGTTCGTCACCGACAAGGATGCTCCGCGCGGCAAGCTGATGGCGGTCGACCTGTCCGGCGCAAATCCGGCATGGAGCGACGTGGTGCCCCAGCGCGACGAGACGCTGGAGCAGGCGAGCATCGTCGGCGACAAGCTGATCCTGTCATACCTCAAGGACGCCTCGACCCGCGCCGAAGTCTATGACCTTGGCGGCCAGCACGCGCAGGTGCTGACCTTGAACGGCATCGGCACGGCATCGGGCTTCATCGGCAAGCCGGGCGATCCGGAAACATTCTACGCCTTCACCAGCTTCAACCAGCCAGCCCTGATCCGCCGGCTCAACCTGCACAGCGGGGCCACCAGCGTCTTTGCGACGCCACGGCTGACCTTCAATCCCGATGACTACGCCGTTGAACAGCGCTTCTTCCCGTCGCGGGACGGGACGCGGGTGCCCCTTTTCCTGGTCCGCAAGAAGGCTCTGGTGGGCAAGGCGGTGCCAACGCTGCTCTATGGTTATGGCGGCTTCGACATTTCCCTGACGCCCAGTTTCTCTGCCCCGCGCATGGCCTGGCTGGAAGCGGGCGGAGCCTTCGCCATGGCCAATCTGCGCGGCGGCGGAGAATACGGCAAGGCCTGGCACGACGCCGGGCGTCTTGCCAACAAGCAGAACGTGTTCGACGATTTCATCGCCGCCGGCGAATACCTGATCAAGGAGGGCGTTACCCCCAGGGATGGCCTTTCGATCCAGGGCGGATCGAATGGCGGCCTGCTGGTGGGGGCAGTCACCAACCAGCGGCCCGACCTGTTCGCTGCCGCCAACGCCGCGGTTGGCGTGATGGACATGCTGCGCTTCGATCGCTTCACCGCGGGCCGCTACTGGACCGATGACTATGGCTTCCCGAACAGGGAGGCGGACTTCAAGGTGCTGCGCGCCTACTCGCCCTATCACAACATCCGGTCAGGCGCGGACTATCCCGCCGTCCTGGTGACCACGGCCGATACCGACGATCGCGTCGTGCCGGGCCACAGCTTCAAGTACATTTCCGCATTGCAGGCTGCACAGACCGGGGCCAAGCCCCACCTGATCCGGATCGAGACGCGGGCAGGTCATGGCGCGGGCAAGCCCACGGACAAGATTGTCGCGGAAAATGCCGATGTTCTGGCATTCCTGGCGCGATGGAGCGGATTGGCGGTTTCGGAATAACCGTTCACATTTTTTGGTGAAAAGCTGAACATCGTCTGTCGGGCGGGTTCAGGCTCGCGCCAAGGGCAGTGGGTTAGATCATCCTCGACGCCGGGCAAATCCGCCCGGGCTTTGAAGGATGAATGCCATGAAGACCCTGTCCAAAGCTCTTGTCGGCACCATCGCTGCAGGTGCGGTGGCGCTTTCTTCGGCAGCCCCCGCGATGGCGGATTCCTATGGTCATCGCGATCGTGGCGGGATCAGTGCGGGCGATGTGATTGGCGGCGCCCTGGTGATCGGCGGGATCGCGGCAGTCGCTTCTGCGGCGAGCAGCCATGATCGCGGGTACGACCGTCGGTACAGTGGCGATTACAGCTATGATCGCGCCGGTTACGGCAACTGGAACAGCGGCTACTATGGCAACAATGATCGCAACGCCTACTGGCGGGGCAATCCGCGCCAGGCGGTGGAACAGTGCGTCAATTCTGTCGAACAGTCCGCCGGACGCTACAGCTATGGCCGTGCCGACGTGACCGACATCCGCGACGTGCGCGATACCCGCTATGGCTTCGAAGTCCGGGGCAGGGTCGCGGTGAACCGGATGGGTCGGGACTGGCGCTCGGGCGATGGCTACTATGGCCGGGGCTGGGGCGGCGACTATCGCGGCTGGAACAACAACCTGCGCGGATATGACAGCGGATCATTCAAGTGCAAGGTGGAGCGCGGCCGGGTGGTTAACCTCGACTTCAGCGGGATCCGCGGGCTCTAACCCTTAATTGCCACAGGCGATGATTGGTGGTTCAGGCGTTGGAAAGCCTGAACCGCCTATTTGTTCAACGTGTTGCGTTTGGCATTGACCGGTCCAGCGGCCGGATCCCGGACGCATTGGAGGGTTCGCAACCATGAGTTCCACGATTTTCAAAGGTGCCGCGGTACTGGCTTCGGCCGCCGCATTGTCGATGATTGCCACGCCCGCCGCAGCCCAGAGCTGGGGTTGGGGCGGTGGCGGCTGGGGCGGCGGTTGGGGCGGAGGCTGGGGCGATCGCCATCGCGACCATGTTGACGCGGGCGATGTCCTTGCCGGAATTCTGATCATTGGCGGCATTGCCGCAATCGCCAGCGCGGCGAGCAAGGCCGGCAAGGACCGGACGCGCAGCGATGGCCGTTATCCCGACAACCGCGATTACCGCGGTTATCCCAACGATGATCGCGGGTATGCCCGCGACAACGCACCTGCATGGCGCGCGGGCGACGGCATGAGTTCCGCCGTCAACCGCTGCATTGACGAAATCGACCGGGGCAAGACCCGCGTGGACAGCGTCGATTCGGTTTCGCGCGAGGGTGACGGCTGGCGGGTCCAAGGCCGTGCCGATGGCAGAAGCAGCTTTACCTGCTCGGTCGATGCCGATGGGCGAATCCGCCAAATCTCGATCGACGGCCACGCCGTCTGATCGAGCAGCATTGATCGACAATCGAAGGGCCGCCCGGTTTTCAAGGAAACGGGGCGGCCTTTTCCATGCAGCTTAATGCAGTCGGCTTTTCGGGAACATCCAGCGCTGCCACAGTTTCGCGGAGAACGGCTTCCACTGGCCTTCCGCCTGGGCAAGCCGGTCCGCGATCGCGACCATCACGCTGGGATTGACGCCAAGGCCGCAATGGCTGGCGTGAACCTCGATGTTTTCGACCAGCGCATTTTCGGGCTGCGGGTGCTGCACCGAACCGCGCCAGTGGACCACACCGTCGGTCTTGGTCAGGATCGATGTCGTGGGGACCGGCGGCGCTTGGTGCAGTCCGGTAAAGTGGCCTTTGCGAACGGGTTCCGGTTCCTTGCCATTGAGGAATTCGAACAGGCGTGAGGCATTGGTGTGGCGGCGGTCGTCGTGGATCGGGCTGCCGAGCGAAATCACCTGACGGACCGCATCGGGTTGCAGCTTGGCAAGCTCGCGGGCAAAGACTCCGCCAAGGCTCCACCCGACGATCGAAACCTTGCGGCCGGTCGTGTTGTAAATGTCGAGCAACAGGTGTTCCATCGCGTGAACCCGCTCAAGATCGACCCTGACGTTTCGACCAAGGCCCCAGCCGTAGGCATCATAGCCAAGGTCCTTGAGAAGGCGCCGGAGCGGGAGAGTCGATGTGTCCGAGGCAAGGAAGCCCGGTAGAACGAGAACCGGATGCCGGTCGCCGTGCGGCAACTGAGCAAGCAGGTGACGGCTGGCATAGAAGGCCGCAAGCTCGAACACCGCGCGCCCCTCGGCAAGGGCAAGCAATTGGTGTGGCGGACGGGCCTCTATATCAAGCGCCTTCCGGGCGGCAGTCGTTGCTGTCATTTTTTGGCGACCTTTCTGGGCTTTGCGGCGCCCTTTTTCGCCGCTGTCCGGTTTGATGGCTTCGTGCTCGCCTTGGGTGCCTCGGTGGCTGCCTTAGGTGCATTTGTGAGCGGTTTAGGTGTCGTGGTGGTCTTTGTCTTTGCAGCGGCCTTGGCAGGCGCCTTGGCCTTGGGCGCGGGCTTGCTGACGGCAGCGGCCTTGGGCGTCGGACTGGCTTTCGCAGGCTTGGGAGCGGGCCCGGATTTGACGCTTTTTGCGGCGGCATCGCGCAGTTCGTTGAAGCTTTCCTCAATGCAGTCGGCGTAGAATTCCGGGTCAGGCATGAGGTTGCGGCACGCCGTGAAGGCGATCGTCGCTTCCTTGACGTAGCTCTGCACAACATGGCCCAGGCCCATGCCGTCAGTCAGGCACAGAAGGCCCATCATGCTTTCAAGCCGCGCCCCGGTTGAATAGATCGGAACCGGTGGGCCGGGGACGTTCGTAACCACCGTGGTGAACGGCGGGCCAACCCGGTTGGCGAGCTTCAGACGGGTGTAGAGCTGCGCGCCCAGCGCCATGAATAGCGCAGGACTGATCTTGCTCATCTCGGTCATGTTGCGCGCGCCAATCGCGTCGGTCATCGCCTTGGAATTGACCGTCTGCGAATGGACGTAGGCCAGCCGCTCCAGCGGATCCGCGATATGCGTGCCAAGCGGCGCGATCATCGCCGCGACCTGGTTGCCCATGTCGCCTTTCTCGTCCTTCGCGCGGACCGAGATCGGGGCCATGGCGGTCAAGGTCTTGTCGGGCAGGTCGTTCTTCGCCTCAAGGTATTTGCGCATCGCCCCGCCGATGACCGTCAGGAACACGTCGTTGACCTTGGCTCCCGGCACCGCTTCGCGGATCGCCTTGATGTCGGCCAGAGGGATCGACCGCCCTTCGACCACGCGATTGGCCGAGATTGTCGCGTTGAACCGGGTGCGAGGAGCGATCATCTCCCCGTGAAGCTTGAAATCCTTGCTTATCAGTCCCTTGATTGCCTTTGCTACGCCGGGGATCGCCTTCGCCGCAACGTCAAGCTGGCGCATCGGGTTGGCAAGGTTGTTGATCCAGCTCTTGGTTAGCAGTTCGGCGAAATTGGGGACGCTCTCCCCCTTCCAGGTATCGGGCTTGTCGGGTGGCGGAGCATCGGCCTCGAGCGTGTGCAGGGCCTCCATCAGGTCGATCCCGCTCATCCCGTCGATCGCGGCGTGATGCACCTTTGTCACCATCGCGTAGGAGCCGGGCGTTACCCCGGGGATGTTGTCCAGCCCCTCGATCACGGTGAATTCCCACGGCGGGCGGCTGAGGTCCAGCGGGCGGGCGAAAATCCGCGCCGCCTGAATGCACAATTGTCTCCAGTCACCCGGCTTGGGCAGGGCGACGTGGCGGACGTGGTATTCGAGGTCGAAATCCTTGTCCTCGATCCAATAGGGATAGTCGAGATCGAATGGCACCCGCACCAGTCGCTGGCGCATGGTGCGCGACAACTGCATCCGGCTTTCGAAGAAGCGCAGGATGTCCTTGTAGCGGACAAAGCCGCCCGGCGCCGTTTCCGGGTTGTAGATCAGAAGCGAGCCGATGTGCATCGGCGAATTGCGCGTTTCCAGCGCGACGAACGAGGCGTCCATGCCCTGCAGTTGCCGCAAGCGCTTCCTCTCCTTCTGCCCGCCGCTCGAAAGGGGCGTTGCAACAAGAACGTAACACACCGGGGAAAGCCGTCAACATGCCGCTTTCACGTCGCCCAAGGAGTGCCTATCTGGGACCCATGGCCCGCACGCCCGCCGGAACTCCGCCCAATCCAAAAGGCGCCGAACGCTTCAACGAGGAGCGGGCGACCTTCACCATGAAGGGAAGCCAGCCGGATATAGAGGCCGGCATCGCCGCGATCCGCGAGGTTCACGCCACATTGAAACCCAAGCCGGGCGTTTACCGGATGCTCGATGTACGCGGCGATGTCCTCTATGTCGGCAAGGCGCGGGCGCTCAAGAACCGGGTGGGGAACTATGTCCAGGTCGAGCGGCTGCCGCTGCGGCTGAAGCGGATGGTCGCGCAGACCCGCGCCATGGTGATCGTCACCACCAATTCCGAGGCCGAGGCGCTGCTTCTGGAAGCGCAACTCATCAAGCGTTATCGCCCGCCTTACAACGTGTTGCTGCGCGACGACAAAAGCTTTCCCTTCATCCTGCTGCGCACCGATCATGACTTTCCCCGGATCACGAAGCATCGCGGCGCGCGGCGCGCCAAGGGCAACTACTACGGTCCCTTTGCCAGCGCCGGATCGGTCAACACCACCATCAATGCGTTGCAGAAACTGTTCCTTTTAAGATCCTGTACCGACAGCTTTTTTGCGCGCCGCGACCGACCTTGCCTGCTCTACCAGATCAAGCGCTGCTCGGCGCCGTGCGTCGGGCGGATCGACGGGGCTGGCTATGCCGAGCTGGTGGGTGAGGCGAAGGACTTTCTCGGCGGCAAAAGCAGCGCGGTGCAGCGCAAGATCGAGGAGCAGATGGCCGATGCAGCCGAAGCGCTCGACTTCGAGCGCGCCGCCATGTTGCGCGACCGCTTGCGTGCGGCAACCTTCATACAGGGCAGCCAGGCGATCAACGCCGAGGGGCTGGGCAATGCCGATGTGTTCGCCATGGCTGAGAAGGGCGGTCACGTTGGCGTCCAGGCCTTCTTCATTCGCGGCGGCCAGAACTGGGGGCATCGCGCCTTCTTCCCCAGCCACACGGAAGGACTGGCGGCCGAGGACGTGCTGACCAGCTTCCTCGCCCAGTTCTATGAGGACGTGCCGCCTCCGCGCACCATCCTGGTCGACCGCGCCTTGCCCGAAGCCGAGCTGCTGGCCGAGGCGTTCCGCGAGGGAGCGGGAGGCAAGGTCGAGATTTCGGTTCCTCAACGCGGGGATCGTCGTCGCCTGATCGAACAGGCCAGCCGCAACGCGACCGAGGCGCTTGAGCGGCGATTGGCCGAAAGCGGAACCAAGGCCAGGCTCAATCGCGAGTTGGCCGAATTCCTCGAACTGCCCGAACCGCCCCGGCGCATAGAGGTTTACGACAACAGCCACATCCAGGGCGCCCAGGCGCTCGGCGCGATGATCGTTGCCGGGCCCGATGGCTTCGTGAAGAACCAGTACCGCAAGTGGAACATCAAGAGCGCGCAGACCAACGACGATTTCGCCATGATGCGCGAGGTGTTCACACGGCGCTTTGCCCGCGCGGCCGAGGAGGACCCTGATCGCGATGGCGGGATGTGGCCCGATCTGGTTCTGATCGACGGCGGCAAGGGGCAGATGAGCGCCGCGCGCGATGCGCTGGAAGAACAGGGGATCGAGGACGTGCCGCTGATCGCCATCGCCAAGGGGCCCCACCACGGCCGCGAGGGGCGCGAGGTGTTCCACTTCCCCGACGGGCGCGAGAAGATGCTCCCGGTCAATTCGCCGCTGCTGTTCCACCTCCAGCGCCTGCGTGACGAGGTTCATCGCTATGCTATTGGCGCGCACCGCGAAAAGCGAAGCCGCGCGATCACTGCATCGCCGCTGGATGAAATTCCCGGAATAGGCCCCGCGAGAAAACGCGCGCTGCTGCTCCACTTCGGCACCGCCAGCAAGGTGAGGGCGGCAGCGTTGGACGACCTGCAACGCGCGCCGGGGGTGTCCGCCGCGGTGGCGCAGACGGTTTATGACTTCTATCATCCGGGCGGGTAAGCGCGATTGACAGCATTCCGTACCGGGTGCACCTCAACTGCGTCGCGTGGAGGGGAGAAAGCCGGTGAAAGCTCTTTTTGCAATTGCCTTGGCGCTAACTGCCGCACCGTTGCTGGCGGACGCGCAAACCGATGCACTGACCCACCCCATTGGCCAGTTCATCGACGGGTTCAATAAGGGCGACACGCGCTCCGCCTATGCCGCTTATGCGCCCGGAAATGTATCGATTACTGATGAGTTCGCACCGCATATCTGGACCGGGCCCAAGGCTCCTCAGGCCTGGGCGGCGCAGTATGATGTCCACGCCAAGGCCACCGGCGTGACCGACGGTGTGGTTACCTGGTCGGCTCCGACGCGCGTCGAGGTCGAGCGGGCGGTGGCCTATGTCATCGTGCCCACGCTCTACACCTACAAGGAAAAGGGGCAGCCAACGCGCGAAGAGGGGCAGATGACATTCGTGCTGGTCAGGATCGGCAAGGCCTGGAAAATTCGCGGCTGGACCTGGTCTGGCGTGCCGCCGCATCCAGCAGGTAAAGGCTGAGGGTCTATCGTGTGAGCGCTCGACGGCGTCGTGTGGTTTGGCGAAGCAGCACCTTCGAAGCCTACCGCGCCGCATCCACCAGCGCCTGCACCTGCCGATAAAACGCCTCCCTTGCCGCGGGCTCGGGGCCTTCTGTCGCCCTGGTCCAGTCGGCATTGCTGGCGATTACCAGGTGACGCTTGGGGTCAATGAAGATGCCTTGGCCAAAGATGCCCTGCGCAGCGACGGAGCCATCGTCGTAAGTCCACCACTGGAAGCCGTAACCCCGGCCAGGGTGGCCGATGTCTTTCTGCTTGTGCGTCGCCTGGGCAAACCAGTCCTCGGGAACGATCTGTTTTCCGCCCCTGTTGCCGTTCGCCAGCACGAACAGCCCGAAGCGAGCATAGTCGCGGGTGGCGGCCTGGATGCAGCAGCCAGCGATTTCATGCCCGGTCGCGCCGAGCAGCCACGTCGCCCTGGCTTCCATGCCGCCGGGCTGCCAGATCTTCTCCTGAAGGTATTGTGCCAGCGGCTTCTTCACCGCGGAGGACACCAGCACGCCGATCAGGTTGGTTTCGCCGGTGTTATAGTGCCACACCTCGCCCGGCGGATGGGCCCGGGGCAGCTTGCGCATGTAGCTGACCGTGGCGTCCACCCCCGGATCGGGCCGCGCGTTGTTGAATTTCGCGACGTCAGCGTTCGGGTCCTCGTAGTTCTCGTTCCATGCAACGCCCGAACTCATGGTGAGGAGTTGGCGGATCGAGACGTCGTCGTATGCGGAACCGCGAAGATCCGGCACATAGGCGCTGACTTTGTCATCGAGACTCCTGATCGCCCCATCCTTGATCGCCGCACCCACCAGCGTCGAGGTAAACGACTTGGCGACCGAAAAGCTGGTCCAGCGGCCATGGGCATCGAAGCCCATGCCGTAGCGCTCGAACCGGACCTTGCCGTCCTGCACGATCACGATCCCGGCAAGGCGCTGGCCGTTGGCATAGGCGTCGAAGCCCGGGATGGTCAGCGGTTTGCCCGCCGGAAGCGGCAGTGGGGTGGGCGAAGGGGCGATTTCGTGCATCTTGGCCAGAACGGGCAACCGATCGAGCGCGCGGAAGGCAGCGTCGCGTTGATCCTGCGACCACGACAGGACATCGGTGTTGGTCGGCAATTCCGCGAGGAGGCCACGGGTTTCCTTGTCGAGGCTGGCGTACCATCCGGCCCCGCCCAGCAGCAGCGCGGCGAGGGCGGTGAAAACTACTGTCCGTTTGCGCATGACCTTCTCACCCTCCCGCCGGCAATGCCATTCAAACACCAGGATTGGATCGCCTCGAGCGAAGCTGCGGCGCGGTGCCCTCTATTCTTTCGGCACGACCCTGCGGATCATCCCTTCCTGTGCGACGCTGGCGACGAGGCGGCCGTCGCGGGTGAATACCTGCCCGCGGTTGAAGCCGCGTCCATATCCGCTCCAAGGCGAGTCGGTCGCGTAGAGTAGCCATTCGTCGGCACGGAACGGTTCGTGGAACCAAACCGCATGGTCGAGGCTGGCGCTCATCACCTCGCCACGCGACCATGACAGGCCGTGGGGCAGCATTGCTGTGCCAAGCAGCGTCATGTCGCTGGCATAGGCCAGGATCGCGCGGTGGATGCGCGGATCGTCGGGCAGGGGGGCGACGGCCCTGAACCACGAGTGCGATCGCGGCGGCGCGGGCTTGGGATTGGTCCAGTGCCGCCCTTCGACCGCGCGCATCTCGACCGGGCGCGGCGCGAGGAAGTGGTGGCGCTGCTCGGGCCGTGCCTGATCGGCAAAGCGGCGGCGGACAACGGTTTCGCTTTCAAGGCTTTCGGGCGGGGGAACGTCGGGCATCGGCGCATCGACGTGGTGCAGGCCTTGCTCCTGTTTCTGGAAGCTGGCGGTGAGATTGAGGATCGGGCGACCCTGCTGGCTGGCGACGACCCGGCGATTGGAAAACGAGCCGCCATCGAAATCGCGCTCTACGGCATAGTCGGTTTCGAAATCCTCACTGCCGCCACGCAGGAAATAGGCGTGGAGCGAATGCGCGGCGCGCGCCGGATCGACGGTTGCTTCGGCAGCGAGCAGAGCCTGGGCGATGACCTGTCCGCCGAACACGCGGCCAACCCCGCCGCGCTTCTTGCGGCCAATGAACTGGTCCTGGCCCTGTGGCTTGACCTCGAGCAATTTGATCAGGCCGGAGACGAGCTGTTCGGGGGTGTATTCGGCGTCCATCCGGCTGCTTTGCGTTGCAATTCAGGACGCGTCAACAGGGTGCGGCACCTTGCAGAAACGAATGGTGCATGACGTGCAATGCAAAACCCCGCCCGGATCGCTCCGGACGGGGTTTGCTTCACCCTGCTGGTGGCAGTTGGCGTTAGCCTGCCGCGTGGCCAGCGAGCGCGGCGAGCAGAAGCAGCGCCACGATGTTGGTGATCTTGATCATCGGGTTGACCGCTGGACCGGCGGTATCCTTGTAGGGATCGCCGACCGTGTCGCCGGTCACCGCGGCCTTGTGGGCTTCAGAGCCCTTGCCGCCGTGGTTGCCGTCCTCGATGTACTTCTTGGCGTTGTCCCAGGCGCCGCCGCCCGAGGTCATCGACAGCGCGACGAAGAGGCCGCCGACGATGACGCCGAGGAGCAGTGCACCCAGCGCCGCGAAGCCGTTGTCCTGCCCGGCAATCGCGCCGACCACGAAATAGACCACGACCGGAGCCAGCACGGGCAGCAGCGAGGGGATGATCATCTCCTTGATCGCTGCCTTGGTAACGAGATCCACGGTGCGGGCATAGTTGGGACGGCTGGTGCCGGCCATGATGCCCGGATCGTTGCGGAACTGGTCACGCACGTCGATGACGACGTCACCGGCAGCGCGGCCCACCGCGGTCATGCCCATCGCGCCGAACATGTACGGAAGCAGCGCCCCCAGCAGCAGGCCGACGATGACATAGGGATTCTCGAGGCTGAAGTTGACGTTCAGGCTCGGGAAGAACTGCCTGAGGTCGGTGGTATAGGCTGCGAACAGCACCAGCGCGCCGAGGCCAGCCGATCCGATCGCATAGCCCTTGGTCACGGCCTTGGTGGTGTTGCCAACGGCGTCGAGCGCGTCGGTCTTGCGCCGCACATCGTCGTCGAGACCGGCCATTTCGGCAATGCCGCCGGCATTGTCGGTGACGGGGCCATAGGCGTCGAGCGCCACGACCACGCCAGCCAACGCCAGCATCGCGGTCGCGCCGTAAGCGATGCCGAGCAGGCCGGCGAGCTTGTATGCGATGATGATGCCCGTAACGATCACCAGCGTCGGTAGCGCGGTCGCTTCAAGCGAGATCGCAAGGCCCTGGATGACGTTGGTACCGTGGCCGGTTTCCGAAGCCTTGGCGATCGAGCGCACCGGACGGTAGTTGGTGCCGGTGTAGTACTCGGTGATGACGATGATCAGCCCGGTGATGGCAAGGCCCAGCAGCGAGCAGTAGAACAGCGTGCGCCCGGTATATCCGGCCTCACCGATCGGCGTTTCCATGCCGGTGACGCTGAAGCCGCCCGACAACGCATAGTCGATCGCGAACCAGATCGCCGGGATCGAGAGTGCCGCCGTTACCCAGAAGCCCTTGTACATGGCGCCCATGATGTTCTGGCTTGCCCCCAGCTTGACGAAGTAGGTGCCGATGATGGAGGTGACGATGCAGACGCCGCCAATCAGCAGCGGCAGGCTCATCAGCGCGGTCAGGTCCGACACGCCCTTAACGAGGAGGGCGGTGAGCACCATCGTTGCGCCGACGGTGACCACATAGGTTTCGAACAGGTCAGCAGCCATGCCCGCGCAGTCGCCGACGTTGTCGCCCACGTTGTCCGCGATGACGGCCGGGTTACGTGGATCGTCCTCGGGAATGCCCGCCTCGACCTTGCCGACAAGGTCGGCGCCGACGTCAGCGGCCTTGGTGAAGATGCCGCCGCCGAGACGCGCGAAGATCGAAACCAGCGAGGCGCCAAGGGCGAGGGCGGTAAGAGCGGTGACAACCACGCGGTCGTTCGCGGCATGGCCGGCCGGGCCGGTCAGATACCAGAAGAACACTGCGATCGCGAGCAGGGCAAGGCCCGCCACCAGCATCCCGGTGATCGCGCCCGCGCGGAACGCCAGGGTCAGGCCCTGCTGCAATCCCTGTTGCGCCGCAGCAGCCGTGCGTACGTTGGAGCGGACCGAGACGTTCATGCCGATGAACCCGGCTACGCCCGAAAGCACCGAGCCAAGAATGAAGCCCGCGGCTGAAACGCCGCCCAGCGTTGCCGCGACGATCGCGGCCACGACCACACCGACAATGGCGATGGTGGTGTATTGGCGCTTAAGGTAGGCCTGCGCGCCTTCCTGGATCGCGCCTGCGATCTCCTGCATCTTTTCATTGCCCGCCGGTGCACCCAGCACCTGGCGACTGGTGACGAAGCCGTAAACCACGGCCAGAAGTCCCAGGATAATAGCGATCGTGACGAGATTCACGGACACGCTCCCCCTATTTGACGGGTTGAAACCCGTTGGTTGCCCATAATGAAAGCCCCGCCGGACGGGGGGCTGCGGGGCGCACGCTAGTGCGTGGTCGGCGGCAATGCAACCGGGTCGAAAGCGGTTTTTCCGGCATTCTTGCCTGGGGACGCCAGTACACGCAGTTCCGTTTCGAAACATGCGCCAGATCAAGGACTAATCCTGCTTTCTTGCCATGAATCATGGTTTGTGAGAAGTTGCGATCCTTGGTTTAAGTGGGGTTAACCAATGCAATCCGCAGTAAAGCAGTTGTTTCACTGGATGCCGTTGCTGTTTGGAATCGGGTTCATCGCCCCGTTGATCGCGCAGATCATGGTGCGCTGGAACCTGCCGGTGCCCCTGGGGATGAGTCCGGTCGCGTTCGGGCTGTTGATCGGTGCGCCGTGGGGCTTGCTTACTGTGGTGCGGGGGCGCTGGCTGTGAGCGAAGCCGATCCCGCGCTGGTCACGGCGACCATCACCGAACCCGGCCTTGCCCCTGCGGTCGATGCCCCGGCGCTGCCGCTTGGCCCGGAAGGGCTCGACCGCCACACCCGCCGCGACCTGCTCAAGGAAGAAATGGCGATTGCGCAGCAGTTTCACGGCGGCCGGATGTGGCCCTATGCCGTGGCGACCTTTGGCTGTTTCGCGGTGTGGCTGTCATTCTTCCCGCTGGCGATCACGGGCCACCTGAACCTGCCGCTGGCCTTCGTCCTGTCGTGCATCTTCGCCACCGGCGGCTATGTCACGAGCCACGAAGCGATGCATTCCAACATTGGCCGCCCCGGTGACAGGACCCGCTGGCTCAACGAGGCGGTTGGTGCGGTTTCGACGATCCCGATCGTCTTTCCCTTCTCGATGGCGCGGTTGATGCACCTTGAGCATCACTATCATTGCAACGATCCGGTCAAGGACCCTGACTACACCGATGAAGCGCCCAACGCGCTGATGGCGTGGTACAAGACGTGGTACAACCGTCAGCCGGGGGTCGACGGATCGATCCACCACTACAAGCGCATCCTCGCCGAAATGGGGACGCCCGAGGCCGAGCGCGCGCTCAAGGAAACGCTGGTGCTGCAACTCGTATTTATGGCGGTGTTGTTCGCCATGGCGTGGAGCGGCTACGCGATCGAGGCGGCGCTGCTGTGGTGGTTGCCGCGCCACATCGGCCTCAGCTACATCCGCTTCTACTTGAGCTGGGCGCCGCACCACCCGCGCGAGGGGCACACTGGGCGCTATGACCAGGCCAATATCTTCAGGAGTCGGCTGGGCCACGTGATGTCGATGTGCATGGAAACGCACCTCATTCACCACCTCTATCCGAGCATCCCCAACCACCGGACGCGAGCGGCTTATTTTGCGCTGAAGCCGATCCTTGAAAAGCGCGGAGTGGATTGCAGCGCGCTTTAGAGCGGCCGTTCCCGGCCGTTTGCTGCGGCCTTAGTGTTCGTAGCCGAGCGTGCCTGACGGGGC